>OMRF01000214.1 GCA_900313435.1 uncultured Lachnospiraceae bacterium
CCCTTGTCGCCGTCGATGATCTTGATGTCGTGTACCACGAACTCATCATCAAAAGTAACGGAAACGACCGCCTTCATCTTTGATTCTTTTTCCATCTTTCTGATCCTGATGTCTGTAATCTGCATAATAATGCCTCTCCTTCTATTGCTGAATAATAATAGTGCTTTTCTGATGTTCTTTATGATCTTCGCTTAGGCGATCATACTCCATATCTGTTCTGACGTTCGAATACCACCTTTATCTCGTTCTCGCCGATGTAGTTCTGGTCGGAGAGAAGGGTCTCATTTGATTCGACAATGCAGTTCTCCACGTGAACATTGTCTCCGACATAGGCGCCGTTCAGGATGATCGAATTCTTCACGGTACTGTTGTTCCCGATAAAGACCCTCTTGAATATCACTGAGCCCTCGACGTTTGAATTGATGATACAGCCTGAACCGATAAGGCTGTTCTTCACATTCGAACCCACGTTGAACTTCGCGGGAGGAAGGTCGGCCGCCTTTGAATATATCGTAGGCTGCTCGCGGAAGAAGAAATCCTGTACCTCCGGCTTCAGGAAGTCCATATTCGTCTTGTAGTAGGACTCCACCGTAGAGATATTCGACCAGTAGTCCTCCAGCATCCAGCCGTAGATCTTTTTCATACCCTTGTAGCGGACCAGAATGTCTGTGACGAAATTGTACCTGCCCTCGCGGTTGCACTGCTCAAGCAGCTCTATAAGCTTCCTTCTCCTGATGATGTATGTTCCGGTGGATACGATGTTTGAGTGAGCCATCATGGGCTTTTCCTCAAAATCGGTAACAAGTCCGTCGGCATCTATCTTCACGGTTCCGAAGCGGCTGATGTCCTCGTCCTCGGGAACCCTCGCGCATACTATCGTGATATCGGCCTGCTTCTGTACATGATACTCCAGTACGGGAGCAAAGTCCATCTTGTATACGCAGTCACCGGAAGAGATCACAACATAAGGTTCGTGTCGTCTCTTCAAAAAATCGATGTTCTGCCACATTGCGTCGGCAGTTCCCCTGTACCACCAGCTGTTGTCCGCCGTGACCGTGGGAGTGAAGAGGAAAAGTCCTCCCTGCTTTCTTCCGAAGTTCCACCACTTGGCTGAATTCAGGTGCTCGTTCAGGGATCTCGCGTTGTACTGCGAGAGCACCGCCACGGTCTGGATCCCGGAATTTGTCATATTGGAAAGTGAAAAATCGATACTCCTGTAGCTGCAGGCTATGGGCATCGCGGAGATGGCCCTTTTCTCGGAGAGATTTCTCATCCGCTGTGAGTTTCCGCCTGCGAGAATTATTCCAAGTGCTTTCATTCCACATCACCTGCCTTAATAATATAGCCACCGCTCTCCAGCGCGCCCTCGGGATAATCAGACTCATCGGTAACTCCGCGGATAGCGGTATTCTTTCCGATGGTAACATTTGCGGGAATGATGGACTTGTTCCCTATGGTTGCAAGTCCGAAGCAGTAGATCGAGGCGTTCAGCTTGGATTCCGCCTCCTCTCCTACGCCGATCTTTGTATTCTCGCCGACCTCGCAGTCCTGCGCGATGATGGATTTCTCCACATAGCAGCCCTTCTTTATGACAGTGTCCTTCATGATAATGGAATCACGGACGACAGCGCCATCTTCTATCACGACACCGGCCGAGATGACCGAATTCGTAACCTCTCCGCAGATACGGGTCCCGGCGCCGATGATGGACTTCGATACCTTCGCCTCCTTTCCGAGGAAGGAGGGCTCGATCAAAAACTGCTTCGTGTAGATCTTCCAGAATTCCTCGTAAAGGTTGAATTCCGGGATAAGATCTATGAGCTCCATATTTGCCTGCCAGTATGAGCCAAGAGTTCCGACATCCTTCCAGTAGCCGTTGAACTCAAAGGCGAAGATCCTCTCGCCCTTCTTGTGGCAATAGGGAATAATGTGCTTTCCGAAATCGCAGTTGCTCTGATCCTTGAGAGCCAGAAGCGCCTCGCGAAGCTGCGGCCAGCTGAAGATATAGATACCCATCGAAGCGAGGTTCGACCTCGGATGCTCGGGTTTTTCCTCAAACTCAGTGATACGGCGGTTCTCATCCGCAATCACTATACCAAAGCGGCTCGCCTCCTCAATGGGAACCGGAATCGCCGCAAGTGTGACATCCGCCTGATTCTGCCTGTGGAAGTCAAGCATGGCCTCATAGTCCATCTTGTAGATGTGATCGCCCGACAGAATGAGTACGTAATCCGGATTGTAGCCGTCAATGTACTGCAGATTCTGGAAGATAGCATTCGCAGTACCCGTGTACCATTCACTGTTGTCGGACCTCTCATAGGGAGGAAGGACGGATACTCCTCCGTCATTCCTGTCGAGATCCCACGGAATACCGATCCCGATGTGCTGGTTCAGTGCAAGAGGCTGGTACTGTGTAAGGACGCCAACGGTGTCGATCCCGGAATTGATACAGTTCGAAAGCGGAAAATCGATGATCCTGTATTTGCCTCCGAAAGCGACTGCCGGCTTTGCGACATCGGCTGTGAGAACGCCGAGACGCGATCCCTGTCCTCCCGCAAGGAGCATGGCAATCATTTCTTTGTGCATCATGTCGCGTCACCTCAATTCTTTTAGCAAAAGTAATATGAGTTCTTTGTTCCCCCTGCCGCAATCACTGCCGGTCAGAGGAAACTTTCCGTGGACAGTATAACACATTTTATAAAAAAGCAACAACTATGTAATGGTTTTTCGTAAAAATTGCCTACATGCCATGCTCATCCTGCCGCTACGTCTTCGGGACACAGGTCACAAAGATCCCTCCTCCTGCAGCGAAGGCTGATGACGCGTCATTCATTCCCATCTTCTCGGTCTTTCCGGTGGAAGGATCAAAGAGGATAACATTCTTCGGATCAAAGCCGGTGATCACGGTATAATTTCTCTTCCCGTCGGAATCTATGTATTCCGCGTAGACAACCTCACCGCGATCCACATAATAAAGTGCCTCGGAGAGTGATATTCCGTAGAAACTCAGCACCTTCCTGTCCCTCAGCACGGAAGAAGCGATATTGGAGACTGACATTCCCGCGGAAAGCATGGAGGATACGTCCACGTTCTGTCCGGAGGCCGAAAGCATCACGGAAAGTGCCGCTGCCCTCTCATCATCCTGATCATTTCTGTGGAGAGACGTTGAATTGTCGGCATACGACCCTCTTCCCCTGCGCCAGATCGTATTCTGGGAATTATCTATCACTATTCCCATTTCCATATCAGCGCGGATCACAGCCTCGGAAACATCGCCGGTGGACAGCACGATACGGCTTCCGACATAGACGAAATACTGATCCAGGACTTCGGATGTATCGATATTAATGATCTGATCCTTTCCAAGAAGGACCACAGGCGCACGGGCAAGCGAAAACTCCGGAGACGTCTGAACAGATGCCATCACAAGGTATGCCACCTCTCCAACCCCGCTCACCGGCCGCCTCTCAAGACTTACAGCCCTGTTCGCCTTTGCGTCGCTGGCGCGGACGGTGTCATTATCAACGGAGATAAAGCTCCCGTCATCACTTCTTTTCACCCGAAACAGCGTAAGCATGGAATTGTCGGCTTTTAAAAGGCCGGTGACATAGATATCCGGCTTTTCATAGTTTAACAGGGATTTTTCCGTGCCGGAGGAGACCGGTATTATCGAAAGACGATACATCGGATAGACGCTGTCTCCAGCGGCAGTCTCATACACATCCTTGGTCCTTCCCTGCCCGTAAACAAGGTCATCCTCCATGAAGGCAAGGGGACGAAGGAACTCGCCCTCATCGGGAGCGATCACCCTTCCGGTACCGGACTCAAGGTCAAGTATCACTATCTCGCCTGTCCTCCCGTCAACGCTGTTCTTTGACGGGTTAATACCAAACGCTTTGTTTTTGAGGACTCCTCCGGGAAGCGCAATATACCTTCTCGAAGTCGACACTGCGTAATCTGCGCTCGGAAGCGCCTCGGTCAGCATATCCACCTTCAGGGTGTTCAGATCCACGTGAACTAAGGAACCGTCAGCCATGATATAGAAGTCATCATTTGACGACCTGTAGATAAGCTCGGAGAAATTCGCTTTCAGCACCTGATATGACCGCTCTGATGCTATGAAGGCCTGCTCCGTCACTGATCCCTTGACTCCGTCATACCTCATAACGTCTATGCCGCAGCGCCCCTCATGGGTCCCTGAATTCATGTAGCCGAGCACCACAAAGACCATCGTGCCGTTCTCGTCTATCGAAAGTATCTTTACGGCATGCTCCTCCCGCATCGTCCTGGCATCGGGAAGACTCCCGTCGGGAGTGAAGGAGAATACCGTCGTAATGGTGCCATCCAGAGCATTGTATTCAAAGAGTTCCCCATTCTGGGAAAACGCTGCTATGAGCCCTGTGTCGTTCGCGAGATAATCATAATCATAAGGCACAACGCCGAGCGTCAGCCTGTTCCCGTTGACCCTGCTGCTGTCCGGCGTGAACCTCTCCGTCATCCGCCTCTGATAATCGAGAAGGAAGAGCCTGGCCGTGCCGTAGCGGACCTTGAAATACTCCTCTACATCATATTCCTTTGTTCCGTCGGACATTCTGTATTCAAAGGTGAGAGCGCAGTAATCATTGCTCACCTCATTGAAGCAGACGGTGGGAGTATTCGACTCATTTCCCACAAAGCCCTCCCAGGCTACCTCGGAGGCCGTGGAGTTGATCGACACATCGGCGAGTCCCGAAGTATCCGTAAGAGCCGCGTCAGGAGAGGGTTCAAGATAAGGAGCGAGCGGCTCCGCATTGTGCAGGAGCGCATTCTTCCTGAAATTCTCGGAAAACTCAAGTATCTCTGCCACATGGGCGTCATGGGGCATTATTATCCTTGTGTAGAAATAAAGGGGACGCCCCGAGACCTGCAGGGTCAGCGTAAAAAGATATTCCCCGCCATCCGCGAGAAGGTTTTCAAGCTGGGGCATAAGGGTAACAACGCCCCCCTCCTCAGCCGGGATCTCCGGAATCCTTGTCTCGGCTATCTTTCGCTCTGTATCAAGGGATCTGATCTCATAAGAGGCCTCCTCCACCTTGTTCCCAAAGGTCTCTATCCTGATAGGGAGAACCCGGGACTCCTCAAGAGGTATCACCGCGTCTCTCATATAGCAGGCATCCATGGGACTGATGTAGGCCGGCAGGCTTTCGACCTCATGCCCGCAGGCCGTCATGGAGACTATGGGGAGCGTAGCGCCGCTGGTCTGAGTGGTGGTCTCGCCTTTTCTGATGTTCAATAAGACTGTAAAAAGAGCAAGGGAACCGAAGAAAACCGACACGATCAGCAAAAACTGCCGTATCAGCCACTTCGGTATCCCCTTTCTTCGAAATGAAAGATTCAATATTTTCCTGCTTTGTACTTTTCAAGCAGCCTGTTGATCCTGACAGAAGGCTCAAGGAGCGAGGAGAGGCTGCAATCATGGTTTAAGGTGTCTATGATGAGCGCTATGTACTTTGACATATCGCAGCTTATGAAATAATCCCTAGAAAGAAGCTCCGGCGACTGGTATGTGAGATTCGTGGCAACGACCTTGTAGATCACACCCTCTTCGACCGCCTTGTCAAAAGACTCAAGACCGCTGGTAAAGAGACCGAAGGTAGCTACCGCGAATATCCTGTTCGCCTTCCTTTGCTTAAGCTGTCTGGCCACATCTATCATGGACTCTCCGGAGGCTATCATATCGTCTATGATGATAACGTCCTTGCCGTCGATGTCATCTCCCAAAAATTCATGTGCAACTATGGGATTTCGGCCGTTAACGATCTTTGAATAATCACGCCTCTTGTAGAACATACCCACATCCACGCCGAGGACGTTTGCCATATATACTGCACGATCCATTGCGCCCTCGTCCGGGCTGATGATCATGAGGTGGTCGGGATCGATCTGAAGATCCTTGACCTTCTTGCAAATTCCCTTTATGAACTGATACGCAGGGCGTATAGACTCAAAACCGTGGAGCGGAATGGAATTCATTACTCTGGGATCATGGGCATCAAAGGTAATGATATTATCGACCCCCATCGCCACCAGCTCCTGCAGAGCAACAGCGCAGTCTAAAGACTCTCTCTGTGACTTCTTGTGCTGGCGTGACTCGTAAAGGAAAGGAAGGATAACGTTCACCCTCTTAGCCTTTCCTCCGATGGCGGAGATCACACGCTTCATATCAGCATAGTGATCATCGGGAGACATATGGTTCTCGTGTCCGAATATCTTGTAGGTCATGGAATAATTCATGACATCGACGAGAATGTAGATATCCAGCCCCCTGATGGAGTCGCTCAAGGTTGCCTTTGCCTCACCGGAGCCGAAGCGCGGGCAGTTCGCGTCTATGATGTAGGTATTTCCTGCGTAGTGCTCCCTGTCGTAGGTGTCAAGATGGTCTATGGGACGATCCGACCTCCAGTCCACGAGATAATTATCGACCTTCTTCCCTATTGCCTTGATGCTCTCAAGGGGAATGAGACCAAGGGGCGCTACCGGGCGCCGTGTGATGAAATCGTCATCAATGTTTGCTGGCATTTCCTGCTCCTTTTCCTAAACAGACAGCGTTTTTTGTTACCTTCATCCTATTGCAAACGGAGATCGGGTCCCGTCATCCTGATAAGCTGATAGTTCCCGGCGATCCGTGAGAATACTCTCTCGTTATAGCGCTCCGCGATATCGGAGGGAAAGAGGTTCGTGGAGATCACAGTCCTTCTCTCCGAAAGCAGCCTCTCGTTTATAAGACGATAGACCGCAGATACTACAAAGCTGTTTATAAGCTCAGTCCCCAGGTCATCTATGATGAGAAGCTCAGTCTCCATCATATCCTTATAGGGATCATCTTTGTGCTTGAACTCTGAATCCGACGCGATATCCATGAATTCCGGAGCAGTAAGATATATCACGGTAAGCCCCTTGTCAAGCGCCTCTTTTGCTATACAGTGGGAAAGGAAGGTCTTCCCGGTACCTGTATTACCGTATATCAGAAGATTCTTCTTTCCCTCCGGCGAAGCGGAAAGAAATCTTTTCGCGGTCTCAAGCGCCTTTAAAGCATTCTGCCTCGGAGTGAGCCCGGTCTTTTCATCAATCCCCTCATCCGAAAAAACATTGGGGTTGAAGGATGAAAAGTTGTTCATTGAAAAGAGCCTTCTCGAACGATCCTGCGAAAAGATGAGGTCGTACTCCAGCTGATTGAAACAGGAACACTTTTTCCCATCGGGAAGATAGCCTGTATCAGAGCATTTTTCGCAGGTATAATTCGTCTCAAGATAATCCGCGGGGAAGCCGCCTTCCGAAAGGAGCTTTGCCTTCCTTTGTAACGCGGTGGAAAGGAAGCATTTAAAGTCCTCCCGCGCATTTTCGTCCCCGGCGATATAGCGCTTTATGCTATCTGCTCCCCTTTTTGATATCTCATCAAGAAGGTCCTTAAGTTCGGGGAGCTTCTCCGAAGCCTCTCTCTTCCGGTCGATCGCATCCTGCTCTGCCCTTCTTCTTCGTTCGTCTATAACCGCCTTAACGGTCTCATACTGCTCGTTTGTAAGCGGCATTATACTATACCTCTGTCATGACTGGTTCAGAAGCCTTGTCTCAAGTGCGTCAAAATCGTATTTCCTCTCCGGGAAGCTCGACTGAGTCTTTGCACCTGGACTCTTTTTTATAGAAAGCTCTGTGCCGTAGTTCTTCGGCCTCAGGCGGTTCCTGTCATTCTCCTCTATCATCTCAAGAGTGGTAAAGCCCTTGTCATGCCAATTCTTCAGCATGCTCTCAGCATAAGGGAAGCTTGCCTTTCCCGCGGAAAGTATGGTCCTGCGGCAGGCCTCAAGGATAATTGCATCCGAAAAGCCGTATTCCTTTGACCAGCGGTCAATATATTCGCATTCCACCGGCGCAAGGCTGCGTCCGTATATTCCAAAGGCCTTTGTCACCGTTTTCATGGTAGATGAGTAGACCTTTCCTCCCGACTCAGCCTCTTCCGGGGTCCTGTAGCCTGCCTTCGCCCACCTTAAAGCCACAGCGTCCATATAGGAAAAGTCGGCGTGGCCGGACTCAATGCAGGACTCTATGAGATAAGAGATGAACTCCGGTGACATGGAAAGATCCTTGTACCATGAATAGAATTTCTGAGTCTCGGTAGGGGAAAGGGGGCGCTTCATGTAGAATTCCGTGCATTTGAGGACCTCCATCAGATCCTCCTCCTGAGACACTCCCTTTTCTATCTCGCTGGGAGCCGTCTCACGGCTTTTTGGTTCTTCCTGCTTTTTCCTTTCAGTCTCTGCCCCGGAGGAAAGACCGCCGCCGGAAAGATCCATCATACTGATGCCGGTCAGGCTGTGACGTGAGTCAAACTCAAGGCAGACAAGCCCCTTCTTCTCCCAGAATTTAAGAGCCCTTGTGATATCCCTCTCTGTATGACCGAGAACATCAGCCATCTCAGAGACCGAAAATGAGGGCTCCTCCTTTGTCAGGCTTCGCAGAAGATACAGATATACCTTCACGAATTCGCCGTCAGCTCCTGCCATATATTCATCTATGAAAACATCCGGAACAGCCGTAGTACGGCTCTTCAGACTTATCATCCGAAGCCTAATGTCATCCATATGATATCTTCCTCCTCCTTGGGGATAAGCCGGATTTTTATGACCTATCCCTGTGACGAAGCGAAGTATAGCACAGGAAAAATGATATGAAAAGCCTGAAATTAAGAGCAGGAGCGGTTTACAGCCCCTTCCGTGAAACCGTCGATAATGTTCTTAAGTCCTGGAAATGCGATTTTTCCAAAGAAAAAGTATCCACAGGCCTCCGATGTTTCACCGGCTTTTCCCTGTGGATAATGTTGATTTCCTATTATGAGGAGATGTCATCCGCTATTTTTACGATATCTCCGGCCCCCATGGTTATCAACAGGTCGCCGTTCATAAGAGTTTCTGAAAGAAATTTTTTTATCTCATCAAATGTATCGAATGCGTATACATTTTTGCCTTTTTTCTTGAGTTCATCCCTGATATCGGTGGAATGGATGCCGTAAACATCCTTCTCCCTCGCCGAATAGACCGGCGCAAGGACGACAATGTCCGGCACTGAGAGGACCTCAACGAAATCCTGAAAGAAATCCCTTGTCCTGGTATAGGTATGGGGCTGAAATACGACTATAAGGCGCTTGTGATCGACCCTTTGCGCCGCCGAAAACGTCGCCCTCATCTCTGTGGGATGGTGGGCATAGTCGTCGATCACGACAGCCCCCTTGTAATGCCCCCTCATCTCAAAGCGCCTGTTCGCGCCCTTGAACGATGATAATCCCTTTATTATCATTTCATCGGAAAACGATATGTCGTCAGAATCGGCGCAGATCGCCTTTACCGCCGCTATGCAGGAAAGAGCGTTTGAAACATTGTGCTCACCGGGAACGGAAAGCGTGACCCGGGGAAGCTCATCTCCCTTATATACCGGAATAAAAGAAGGACAGCCGTTTTCGCCGTATGTGATATCCCTGGCCGTCACGTCCGGGGATTTTGATTCATCAAGGGAAAAGGTAATGACATCGCGATCGCTTTCCAAAGAGGCAACGAGCTCCTGATAATCCTCAATATCGGCGCTTATCACGACAGTGCCTCCGGGCTTCACGTTTCCTATGAAGTCTGAAAAGCCAAGCCTCACATTCTCAAGGGTCTTGAAGAAATCCAGATGCTCTGCTTCAACATTCAGCACTACAGCCACCTTCGGGAAGAAGGAAAGAAAGCTGTTTGAGTATTCGCAGGCCTCCGCCACGAAACGGTCACTGTTTCCGACGAACACATTGGAGCCTATCGACGGATCGACGGCACCCACAGTGACTGTGGGAAGATTTTCCTTATCCTGCAGAAGGACCTCCGTGATCATGGATGTGGTGGTGGTCTTTCCGTGAGTACCTGCTATCGCAATGGAATTTTCATAATCCGCCATTATGGAGCCCAGGAGATCAGCCCGGCTTATCATGCGAAGGCCTCTTGCCTCGCATTCCGCGAACTCCGGATTGTCTGGATGAATGGCGGCTGTATAGACTACAAGATCGATGTCCCTGTCACGCACATTTTCCGCGGACTGGGGATAGAAGATGAGGGCGCCTTTTTCTGAAAGATGCTCCGTAAGGGGAGACGGCGCACGATCAGAGCCTGAAACAGAAAAGCCTCTTTCCATCAGGATCTCGGCGAGACCGCTCATTGAGATCCCTCCGATCCCGATGAAATGAATGCGGAGCGGTTTTTTCAGATCTACAATATGGGATTGCATCATCATTCCTTTATAACGGCACCAAAATCAGTCGTCGAGCCTGTCTTCCCTGCCCTTCTTTACGATCACTGCCTTCTTCCTGCTGCCCACGATAATGAACGCGAGACCGGAAGCTAAGACAGCTATCGCTATGATGAGGCGGGGATCTATGTCACCGTCTGCAGTCTTCGGTGTGGGATCGGGGGTATGTGAACCACCGCCACCGGTGCTGCCGCCTCCTCCGGTGCTGCCACCGCCACTGGGTGTGACTCCACCCTGACTGCCCGGATCAGGACTGGGCGTGGGAGTGGGAGTGGGATCAGGACTGGGTGTGGGATCAGGACTGGGACTAGGGCCGGGATCAGGGCTGGGGCCCGGATCAGGGCTGGGGCCGGGATCGGGACCGGGGCCGGGATCAGGACCAGGACCGGGATCAGGGCCGGGGCCGGGATCAGGACCGGGATCGGGAGTATCAAGAGAAACGAAGGGGACTCCGTTTGAATCAGCGTATGTCTGAGCCGCGGAGCCGTTGTATCCGTATATCACGGCGGGAGTCCAGCCGCCCTGTCCGCCTATGGAAGTGACAGACTTCGGGATGGTGATCTCCTGGATCCCGGAACCGGAGAACGCGCCGTCAGATATGGTTGTAACGCTTGAAGGTATCTCCAGTGAGTATATTCCGTAGCAGCCCGAAAAGGCACCCGAACCTATGGTAGCAGCGCCTGAATAGATGCTTGCGGAGGAAGCCCCGAAGGGAACACGGATGAGGTTTGATCCCGACTTATTGTAAAGGCAGCTTGAGTGCGAGGAATAAACCGAATTTCCCGAGTCCACTGCGATATTGGTGAGATTGTATGTCTCATCAAAAGCATCGGAGGCTATGGATGTGACATTGGCGGGTATCGTGATCCCGGAAATGCCGGCGCCCTGGAAGGCCTGGCTTCCTATGGAGCTGACCGAGCCGGGAATGGTGTAGGATGTAAGGCTTCCGCAGTTGTAGAAGCACTGTGAGGGAATTGACGAATAAGATCCTCCCGATACCGAAGAGAGGGAATTGCAGCCCGCGAAGCATCCGGGAGCAAGGGAGGTGATGTTTGATCCTATATTGACAGAGGTAATGTCGGGGTTTGTCGCAAAAGCGCTGGCCGCTATTGAGTTCGCGCTGTCAGGCATTCCTGAGATGTTTGAAAGACCGCCTGTATAAGCAGTGATCGTACCGGATTCATCGACTACAAAACCGTTCTCCTCAACTGCTTTGGAACTCTGGGCGATGATCACCCAGACAGAAAGCACTATCGATAGAGCAACAAGAAGCCAGCCTATCTTTGTTCCTTTTTTCATGTTTTTTATCTTCCCCCGAACAAATGAAAAAAATTTCATGCCGGATCCCTCCGACTCAAACACCACAAGATATGGTGTATTTTATCACTATCTAACCCTGCGCGCAACTATAAATAGTCTTCCGTTATCCTTATAATCGTCACAGGTTGAAAGTGTCAGAACCTGGTCTCCGGGGGCGAGGGTAAGATCCTCGGGATAGAGCGTCAGGTCTCTTACATTGTTAACGAAGGCGTTCCACTCCGCCTCATTTCCGGCGTCTATAAAATTATAATAACGATAGCTGCTGTCGTCCTGATACTTCACCTCGGAAAGGCAGACAGCGACTATCTCGTAGGTCCTGTGTTCATAGATGGTGCTGAAATTAACAGTCCTGTGGCTCCTGTAGAAGTTCACGTCCTCGTAGTATCTGCTCAGCGTCCCGAACATCATGCCGGAATTCATGTCATGGCCATAAATGATGGTGTTTGTCGTGGGGTTCACGATGTCACAGCGATAATCCACGAAGAGGGTTCCGTTTGAGTCGGAATTTCCGTAGAAATCCCTCCGAAGATAATAATCATTGTCAGAACCCTGCACCACTACGTAATCTATGCCGGTATCCGGAATGGTGAGCCAGCCCGCCGTATCGGGATTCTGAGCATAAAGCGCGCTGTAATCGGGGAGGACGGTAAGACTCGAGCGGTCCACCCTGATGTTCTGGCCGTATATATTCGTGACGCGGGTCTCGGAGCCGCCTTCGCCGTTGATGAGACCGGCATTCTCATTGCCTTGCGAAGCCGTGCCGTTTGTGCCGGTACTGCCTCCGTTTGACTGCTCACCGTAATTCACGTTTGAATAGCCGCCCTTTGCTATGGATTCCGCCACCTGCTTTCTCAGAGCCTCAGCCTTTCTCGCGGCATTGACCTCGATAAGCTCCTGTCCGAGGAAATAGACAAAGAGGAAAGCGGCGACACAGGCAAGCGCTATCCCAAGCCACCTTGTCCAGCCTGTCCGCTTTTCCGCGTCGTCTACTATCTTTTTGTCGTCTATGAGCCCCTTTGATTTTTCAGCGACTATGTCCGTGATATGCTGTGCGAACTGCTCGCCTATCGGAGAACGGAAGACTATCTGGCCGTTCCTTAATGCCTTATATATCTTCACGGCAGTCTCGGGATCGGATACATCGAGATTGTTCTGGATCACGGAGATCTTCTTAAGGTCCTCCTGACCGTCCCGGTACTCATGAAAGCTGTCAAAGGAAAACTCCCCGATCACGAACCTTCTCGGGGTCTCAAAAGACGAAGACGAGGCAGCCTCCTCAAGAGAAGCTGCCCCGTCCTTTACTTCATTTTTTTCTTCAAAGTCTGCCATGCTTTAATTAAAGCATTTTCACTTCGTCACCGCAACATATTTCGGAGTGCCATAGGTGACCTTTCCGTTGGAATCCTTAACAATAGCCTGTACTCCGACCGTTGTGGGAAGGGCATCCTTCAACGTGACGGTCGTTCCCGTAGTCTCAACCTTTGTCATGCCGTTCGTATTGTAGAGAACCCTGTAGCCTGTTACGTGAGGTCGGGCTGTCCAGGTCACTATCGTGCTTCCTGATGACTGTTTTGCTGTCACCGTGGCCATATCCGCGACCTTGATGGTGAACATGAACCTCTTGGATCCTGTATAGTTGCCCTTTCCTGTCACCGTAACCACTGCGGTACCCGGGTTGACATTGTTCGAATACGACAGACTGTAATCCCTTCCGGAAACAAGGGCTACCACATCATGCCCCGTCACTACTGTGCCGGAGTAGGTCTTTCTGTCATAGGACACCGATATAGGCGGTGTCAGGGGTTTCCCGGTGTAATTGTCACTTGAAAGCTGCTTGACATCGCAGGAGCTGATGTCACGTGCTACGATCTTGTAGGTTCCTGACGGTCCATCTACGACAGAGCCATCGTCGAGAGTGGCTTTTGAGGTAATGGTCACCGTCGCTCCCGCGCTGACGCAGGCTGTCTTGTCAACGCTGCTTGTAAAGGTGCAGTTGAGCTTGTCTGCAGGGATTATCACGTTCCCTTCGCTGTCTGCCGCGTAGAGCGCGCTCTCGGAAGGTCCCGCAAAGCTTCCCGAATAGACATACTGCTGGCTGTAGCCGCGAAGTTCAAGCGTTGAGACTTTACCGGCCTCTCCATACTTGGTATAAACGCTTCCACTGAAATACCCAAGTCCCGTCACTACAACATTTCCGCCGCCGGTAGCCGTCTGGTCGTAAGGTATTATCCTGAGCGAATAATCCGTATCGAGAACAAGCTTTTCTCCGGCGAAGGTTACCGTCACCTCGGGATCCTTCTTCGTACCCGTGTAGACAGGCGCCTTCACGGAAACATTGCTTTCAGAAAGCCTTCCGTAGACCTCGTATTCTTTCTCATCGGTCGTACCGAAGAGATTGCCCGTCCCGCTCACGGTAAATGAACCCTTTCCGGGCTTTTTCACCTTTGAGGAATCAGGAACGATAAGGTATTGCTTAAGTCTCGAATCCGCGCAGCTTA
>OMRF01000209.1 GCA_900313435.1 uncultured Lachnospiraceae bacterium
ACGATATATATGATGTTATTGTCATTAACGGATACTTCATCAATGGATCCGTTTTCGATCAGTTCCTTTTTTTCAACCAGCATGTTTTGTATAAAGGAAAGTGTCTTTTCTGTCACGGCATTGATCACCACATTTATCTCTTTTCCGAGAGAGAATAAAAACTCTGTTATGTCAGCTATCCGCCCCTTGCTCCCTCCGATAAATACAGAGTCCGGGAGGGGCAGTCCACATAGAATCTCGGGCGCCGTTCCATACACAGGGGTGATGTTGGGTAAAAATAGCTTTCCTGCGTTTTCTTTTGTAAGGGCTATTGCTTCTTCATTATCATCGATTGAAAAAACCCTGACCGTTTTTGAAAGCGCCGCGGCAGCGCAGGATATTGAGCCGGTTCCGCAGCCTATGTCATAGAGCACGCTGCCTTCAAAGAGAAAAAGCTTTGATACCGATATCGCTCTCACATCCTCCTTTGTCATAGGAACTGATCCCCGCGTGAAGACATCATCCCTTAAAAATGGAGACAGGGTTCGCTTTATTGGGGAATTATTTTTTATGAATAATACTTTGGGCCCCTCCTCGTAAGACAACTCCCTTCCTATCCTTTCTTCCCCTGACCCAAGATCTGATCCTGTGATAATATCAAAGGATCCAAAGCCTTTTTCAGACGCTTCCGAAAGAAGTCTTTGTACCTTCTCTATATCTTCATTCCCTGAAGTGAGGAGATAAGTTTTTTCATTATGGAGCGCGCTTTCAAGGAGCTTCGGGACCCAATCCTCATCCTTCTTCCCATGGGAGGAAAGAAGAACAGAATCTGACCAGGGTTCATTAAGCTTTGAAGAAAAAGCGCTGACCGATGAGATCCCGGGGATCAACCTCACGTCAAACCGGGGATCATCTTTAATGGCTTCATATGCTGAAAAAGCCCCGCTGAAAAAGCCGCTGTCGCCCGAAAACAGGATGACTGCGCTTTTATCTGAAAAGAAGTTTGAGTGGTCATCTAATGATCGCTCGAGCACAGGGATAATGTCTGAAGCCCTGAAATACGAAAAACAATCCTTACCCTCAAGAAGGCTCTTTGGCAGAAAGGAAAGTACCCTCTTTGCCCCAAAGACGAATTGGGCATTTTCTATCAGTGAAAGTGCTTCAAGGGTGAGATCTAAGTATTTTGTCCCGGCGCCAATCAAAAATATCGGCAAAGGCTTCTTTTGAGGCGTTTTACCAAAAAGTAAGAGAACCTTTTCAAATACGCCTTCGATATCATCTCCATCTTCCGATACCGGTCTCTTTATCACAAAGCATTTGATGCCGGCTTCCCTTGCGGCTTGGATCCGTTCCTCCTCACCGCCCTCTCTTCCGCTTTCCTTCATAACAAGGATCTTTGCGTTTGCTCTTTTTATCATGAGAAGGTTTTCTTCTTTTGAGAACGGACCCTGGGCCGCTATTATCCTATCGCCCGGTATCTTGCACTCTTCGCATATCGAAAGGCTTTCACTGCTTGGGATCACTCTTACAAAAAGCCTGTTTCGAAGAGACTCATCCTTTGAAAAAACAGGAAGGCTCCTTGTTCCCGTTGTAAGGAAGATATTTCCCTTTGTTTTCAAAAGCGCGTCTGTTAAGTCTTTTTCATTATCAAAATATCTTATGTCGTCACCAAAAACAGGAGCATCGCTTCTTTTGATACGAAAATATGGGATGTCCGGCTTATCTGAAAGCGCCTCTTTTATACATTTTTTTACCTCAAGTGCGTAAGGGTGGGTCGCATCCACGATGGCAGAAGGCGCCTTTTCTTCTATCAGGGCTTTCATCTCATCGCAATCAAGCCTCCCATCCCTGACAAGGATAAGAGGTGAACTTTCGATCAGCGCCCCGCCATAGCTTGTAGCAGCAAGATATATGGACGGCACATCATTTTCTAAAAGGCCTTTTGCAAAAAGCCGTCCTTCTGTTGTTCCTCCGAATATCAGGACTTCACTCATCTATTTCATAGCCCCGCTTTGTGACTAGCCTGTTATTAATTATCTTTGTACCGGAATTTCCGATAAAGACGGTCGTAAACATGTCAACTTCTATTTCTCTTAATTCCGAAAGCTTACAAATGGCAGCTTCTTCATTTTCTCTTCCGATATTTCTGACTGTCCCGCAGGGAGTATCGGGACTTTTCCCTTCCGAAAGCATGATATCAACTGCCTTTTTTAAGTGATCTTTTCTTTTCCTGCTCCCGGGGTTATATAGCACTATCGAAAAATCCCCGATCGCCGCAGCTTTAAGCCTCTTTTCTATTATCTCCCAGGGTGTCATTAGGTCACTTAAGCTTATCATTGCCGTATCGTTTCCTATGGGCGCGCCAAGGACGGCTGCCCCGGAAAGAAGCGCCGATACGCCCGGTATCACAATAATCTCTATATCGGGATACTGCGCCGACATTTCAAATAGCGGAGAAGCAAGAGCGTAAACGCCAGGATCCCCGCTTGATACGAGACAGACCGTTTTATTCAAAAGCGCTTCTTCAAAGCATTTTTTTACCCTTTCAAGCTCGTTTGTCATA
>OMRF01000208.1 GCA_900313435.1 uncultured Lachnospiraceae bacterium
TATGGTGATCTGAACTGGCTTTCGGATTATGCGAAGTGGATGGAGGAGTACTCAAAAAGCGAGAAAAACTTCAACTCATTACAGGACAAAGATCTTACGACCGCCGAATACAATTATTATCTTGAAGTCTTGATGCGGTGTAATAACAAGCTGACTCAGACCGCAAGTTCAATGTGATTCGTGAAATAAGGAGGCAATAAAATGAAACTGGTTTCAATGAATTGCCCGCATTGCAACGGACCGCTGAAGGTAAACACGTCTCTTGCCCGGGCTTCCTGTAATTACTGCGGCTTTCAGTTTGTGATCGATGACGAAGTAAAAAAGGTCAAAATTTCAGAAGAGGACTATGAGCCGATCGGAAAGGCCGTGAATGATGCCAGGATGGAGTCCGACAGGAAAGAGGCAGCTCTTGCGCTTGAAAAGGTCGCAAAGATCAGAGACTCATATAGAAAGACCTCAGAGCTTCAGGGCAGGGGACAGTTTTTAAGGGCACGGCTTTATGATGATGAAAGACGGATAGCTTCAATAGAAAACTGGATGAAATTCTGGAATTTCCTTCCTTATTCATTAAGCCTTTTTATTATACCGGTGGGAATCTTTATCCTGTTCATCATCATTGGGATCGCCTCATGGTTTGCCGCCGGCGGAATAATTGCAGCAGGGCTTGTGATCGCGGTCATTTCGTTTTTTGTTTTTTCATGGATGAGGAACAAGCAAAATAATGATTATGGGCCCCTTGTACAGGAAGCAAATTCGATAAAAGCTGACATCGCACAGACAGACGCGCAGCTTCAGGCTGTCAGAAATGATGCGGACTTCTCTTTTGTCCCGCCGAAGTACCATAATCCGGCCGCTTTGGATTTTCTTTATCAGGTTCTTTACGACAAACGCGCAAACAATCTTTCACAGGCGATAAACCTGTACGAAGAGAATGTTTATCGTACAAATATGCAGAGGATGCAGGATGAACAGATTAGGCTTCAGAAGCAGCAGCTTGAAGAGATGCGCCAGCAGCAGGAAGAGAGGGATGATTCCAGGGAAAAGGGCGTAGACGCCGCATCTGTAATATCAACTGTCGGGAAGGTCGCAGTGACAGGGATGGCTCTAAAAGCAGGCCACGATATCCTGAAAGGGATCAAGGATTCGTTCTTTTGATTTATTCAGATTGTTAAGGAGGTCATGATTATGTATGAGAATGATACAACATCGGGTAATGGGTTTGAAAGTGGAGGCTCCGGGAATTCTGTAAAGACATCAAAGCCTTTAATCCCTTACATTCTGGCTATAGCAGCTTCTGCTATGACCGTCGTTGCATATTTTATCCCTTACGTCAAAATTTCGGGCTTTTTATTCTCTCGAAAAGTATCTGTTTTGGGGTTGGTCATAGAAACATTAAATGATCCGGACAGCATGCTGCTTCTTGGTACTGGTGTTAAAGTGATTTTATATATGTTGCTAGCTGCATTTGGACTAAGTATTATGGCATTTATATTTGCTGCTTTGAGAAAAATGGTGCCTGCGATAGTATTTGCATTTTTGTCTGTGCTTCCATTCTTTATGGTAGCGACTATTCCATATATCCATTATATTGGCGCTGCTATAACAATAGTAGCGGCCATCTGGTATATGGCTGCCGATAAGTCAAGAAAAAAGGCGTAAACAAAGACGGGGAACGCTCAGCGTTCCCCATTCTTTTGATCCATAGACTTATTTTTATTGCAGAATCTTCATATTCTCCGGAAGCACATAAAGGACGCGTGAGCCTTCCATGGTTCCGCCGGGAGCGATCACTCCGAGCAACTCCACGCGGGTTCCGTCTGCGGGATAATCAGTGCTTCCCACAAGCTCAAAACCAAAGCCGATCTTGACACCGTCGCCGGCCTCCTCCATGATTGACCAGCCTCCGAGCTTTTCAGCTATTCCGTCGACCTTTACAACCTTGCCGTCATATTCGCCGAACCAAACTGCAGAGGCGATAGCGCTCATGGTTGAGCTGTCGCCATAGGCAACGGTATAGTCAACTTTGCTGTAATCCACTGTCTTCGGATCGATAGATGCCTTGCTGTCCTTAGCGGAAGTAGCCTGACTTGTCGGTGTGCTCGTGGGTGCGGGTGAAACTGTGCCTGTAGAACCGCAGCCTGCAACAAATACCGCAACGACCATTCCCAATACAGCTAATCCTGTTTTTTTCATGATAATAACTCCTTTCCGGTGTTCCATTATACACTCAGACTATAATGCAACGCAGGTATAATAGAACAACTCATTTTGTTTTTCAAGTTCTGACGGCTTATACTAAGTGTTCGTCACACAAACATAACAATTGACAGCCCCACGCATATCATCACAAGTACGATAAACAGGATCACCTCCTGCTTTATGCGGTTTGCCATAAGTCCGGCGCACTCTCTCATAAATGCGTTCGGCCAGAACCACCATTTTGTCCTGCCGCCGATCCCCTCGGCATCAAGACCCACAAGCTTTGCCCAGAGACCGCTTCTGAACACATGATAATTTGTGGTGGCAAAGACCACCCTCGAATCCGGCAAACTGCTCCGTTTCTCGATCAGTGCCTTTGAAAATTCCATGTTCTGGTAGGTATTCTTTGACTGATCCTCCCTTAAGACACATTCCTTTGGAACGCCGGTGCTCAAGATATAATTTGCCATAGCATCAGCTTCAGGCATGGATTCGTCCGGCCCCTGTCCGCCGGAAGGGATCAGCATCGCCTGTTTACCTGTCTTTTCCCGCTGTCTCTTAAAGAGGTCTATAGCGGCATCGCATCTGCCCTGAAGAAGCGGTGTGAGCGTCCCGTCTTTCCGGAATTTGCAGCCAAGTATGATGATATAATCCACATTATGGTTGGGCACGTGTTTTGCGGCACGGAAGCCGCAGATAATGGAACCGATCAGCATGCATTCAAAGTAAACGTAAGCAATACTCAGAATGTTGACGAAAAGCTGCAACATGTTATAACCAAAAGCGCTTCCCGCATAGTTCAGGTTGTTGAGAACAATGATGAGAAATTCCCCCAGCACCATCACGACCGACACAAAAATTCCAAGCACATTCCGAAATCGGAAAGACTCATGGCGCAAAAGCTCTATATTGCTTATGGACATGGCGATTGCAAATGCAAGCAGGAAAGGGGAAGCAATAAGCATGGTGCTGTAGCCGATCCCGGATATGGCAGAATAGACGCCGAACACCGTATTAGTTGCCGGCGCCGTGATAAGCCCTGCGATCGGCGGGATCATTCCGATGCCACCTGTTCCGATGAAAAAAGCAAAGCCCGCGATGAAAATGGATTTATAAGAGTAAAGCTCGTCAGCCCGAAGCTTTATAAAAGTAAGCAGGAGCATAAGAGCGGTAAGCAGGCAGAAGAGACATACCCCGCTCAGGACAAACACATCCCCGGTAAAGCGTCCGTCAGTCCAGCTGTAGATCGTAAGAAGTCTCCCGCATTTGATCGGAAGAGTACTCACCGTGCCGGAATCCTTATGCTTTATATTAAGGCTTGTCCGTCCCGGAGAGATGGCTCTGATCCTGATCTCGGCATACCCGTCATTGAGCCGTACCTTTTCGATTAAGGCTATCCCCTCCTGTTCAAAGCTCATCTCCATATTATCAAGTGTTTCTACCCATTCAGCCGCGCCTTCCGGTTTTTCTATCATGAATTGGTATAGTGTTATCGTATTTCCGACAGCGATCCTTGCGATCACACAAAACATCGTGATGATGATCGCGAGAACTCCGATCTTAATGGACAGCTTCTTTAGTTTATGCTTCATTTTCCTTCTCTGCTTCCTTATATGAGATGATCGTCGCTTTATGATACAATAAAGCATCCGAAAGGTTCAACCGCTGAGTAAAGGGGTTTCTATGAAAAGATTATTATCATTAGTGCTTGCTTTCATCATGCCCGCAGTAACACTGATCATGCCTGTGGCAAGAGTGCAGGCTGCAGTGACATACGAAAAGAAGGATGTCACAGCCTGTATTTTTGCCGCGGACGAACAGGAGACCTTTACCTGCCTTTTCCGTCCTGATATGAACCTGCCATACATCAATGCGACGGATTATCTGAACACGATCTACTATGAAGAGTTTTCTACCGTGGACAACAGCAACGGGACTTACACCATATCAAACCAAAACGGCGCATTTGTCGTTGATACAAAGAATGATACCGTTCATTTTGACGACTTTGAAAACGTTGTTTATTTTGATCTAAATGACTTCAGTGAGACCAAAGAAGCGGAGTATCTCGAAGATGATGACATTATTTTCAAAGATGATAATATCAACGGGCTCGATCTTGATCTCGGTAAGTATGGTATAGATATCACGTCAGCCGACGGCAATGTTTATTTTCCGCTGACCACGATCGCGGATATCTTTTCCGCTACTTATATGACGGCGGTCTATCTTGACGGCAGAATTTACTTTGACTGTTTGATGAACGAAGAACCTTATTATGATGATCACTCGGTTTACGGGACTCTTGATCGTGACGAAACACTTATTGATTATATCTATAACGAGCTATGTTTTGCGGTGGACAACCTTTACGGCAGACCGCCTAAGGCAGAGATCTCTGAAAGTATAAAGAGCAAGGGTTTTGACAAGAGTCTTGATGATTACTCTGATCTGACGGCAGAAGCCAAAAAGCTTCTGAGA
>OMRF01000206.1 GCA_900313435.1 uncultured Lachnospiraceae bacterium
CACGATTCAAAGAATGTGCTAAGCATCCGCATATAGAAGAGAAGGGCTATGTTTTGTATTATACGAACCAATGTCCGTTTAATGCAAAGTATGTTCCGATCGTGGAGCAGACGGCTAAAGAGAATGATATTCCTTTCCGGGCGATCCATATAGAGAACAAAGATGAAGCGCAAAATGCCCCGACTCCGATCACAAATTATGCTCTTTTTCATGATGGGGAATATGTTACAAACGAGCAGATGAACGATAAGAAATTTATAAAACTGGTCAACGGATAGGAGGGAATCGGTATGGCATCAACGAAAGGGTATCTTGATTTCGTATTAGAGCAGCTGTCAGGGCTTGACGAGATCAGCTTCCGGGCAATGATGGGAGAATACATCCTGTATTATCGGGGCAGAATATTTGGCGGCATCTATGATGACAGGCTTCTTGTTAAGCCTGTTCCGGCGGCGGCGAAGCTGATGCCGGACGCATCAATGGAGCTTCCGTATGATGGCGCGAAAGAGATGCTTTTGGTGGATGATATTGATAACCGGGAGTTTTTGTGCAAGCTTGTCGAAGCGATGTATGAGGAATTACCTGCTCCGAAGAAAAAGAATGGGTAAAGGAGATGGCTATTTACCAACTTATGGTTGATATTTATAAATTCTCGAAGTCGGACAATCGACGATCTACCGTCAACTGGAAACGCTGGTCGATGAGGGCATAATCAAGAAGTATACCATTGACAGGAACAGCTCTGCCTGTTTTGAATATGTTGAACCGGACAGCTATGAGGATGCAGAGATCTGTTTTCACTGCAAATGTGAAAAATGCGGAAAACTGATCCATCTACACTTACTGTACACTTAGAAACGCAACCCTATTATGATCATCAACGCCCTGCAGGCTACAAACTTGCAGGGCGTTTCTATTAAGCTTCATAACCGCACCTCCACCGGGCAGTTTTTGCCTAACAAAAAGACAAACGAGCGCATCATAGATGAAATCGACTTTACACTTCAGATATATTATGATGACAAAGAGGGTTGAACAATCCGGTTGCTCAACGAGACAACAGTCGAAACAAGTGCCCTGTTATCGAAGGCGTGCGTAAGTTAGGGTGGCGCTGATGCAGGAAAGGATGAAAGGACGGACAGGAGATGAATAAAACAGATCTGCACAAGAAGTTGTACAGTCTTCAGGACCTGAAATATCGTGATATGCAGATCAGGATAATTCCTACGGTTGATCCAAAGTCGATCATAGGGGTAAGAACTCCGGAACTTAGGGCTATTGCCAAGGAGATGCTTAAAGAAGGGGATTATTCGGATTTCCTCAAGGCGCTTCCCCATGGGTATTTTGAAGAAAACCAGCTGCATGCTTTTATCATTTCCGGGATCAAGGATATGGATGTTTGTATGAAGGAACTTGAAATCTTCCTTCCTTACGTTGATAACTGGGCTACCTGCGACCAGATGTCTCCGAAGGTCTTCAAGAAACACCGTGAAGAGCTTCTTCACCACATAGAGAAATGGATCAGATCTGACAAGACATATACCGTGAGATTTTCTGTGGGTATGCTGATGGAGCATTTCCTGGATGAAGACTTTGACCCCGTATATCCTGATATGGTGGCCGCTCTCAGATCCGAAGAGTATTACATCAATATGATGATCGCATGGTATTTTGCAACGGCTTTGGCCAAGCAGTACGAAAGCATAATCCCATATATAGAGAAGAGAAAGCTTGATCAATGGACGCATAACAAAGCTATCCAGAAAAGTGTGGAAAGCTACAGGATCACTGATGAGCAAAAGAAGTATCTTAAAACGTTGAAAACGAAGTGAAAACGCTATTCTGAAGCCGCAACCTTGTATGAACAGCGTGGCTCTAATATAATGATGGGGATTATGATTCATTAGTAGGAATTCTATGAAAAAGAGATCATTAGCTACATTGACTATACTGGCCCTTGCAGTATTCCTTACGGGATGCCGGCAGGCAGGGGGAGCCGGCTCCTCTTCATCGTCGGCCTCAAGTGCCGTGGCTTCTTCTTCGGCTTCGTCTTCTCAGGCAGCAGCTCCTAAAAGTAATGACAAACTTTATGGTGCAGCGGTTAAAGATGCAGTGTTTATCGATGCGGACGAGATACTGCCCCTTGTCAACATAAGCAGGGATGATGAGAATGTAATCTGGGATGATCAGGGCAGGGTCCTCGTAGCCTTTATGCACAAATATCCCGACAGCTATCCGGCAGGAGCTGATATACAGCTCAAATGGGGGAATGTATGGTGTGTTTCAGAGAAAGAAATGTGCAAATGGGTTAAGGACAACAGCCAGGGAGTAGATGACTGGACCTTGAGGCTTCACCAGGTGATGGGGATGCCGACATCCAAGGGATACACTCATGTTACGGCTCTCTGGGTAGATGCCAAGCTTCTGTATCGCCCCGCCAATGTATCCGATCCTTGTGCCAGGATGGAGGTCAAATACACTCCCACCGGAGATGAAGCATTTGACAAGAAATTCAAGGAGTGGTTTGACTCCAACATAATATGGTCTTACTTTGACAGCGCGTTTCCCTGGACCAGACTGGGATATACATATGACTGGGCAGATAACGGTAAGGAGTACGGCTTGAGCGAGTTCCTTATATTCGAGGGACCTATGGTAAAAGTCGAGTACACTTATGACCTTAAGGATTATGTGGAGCACGCTAAGGAACATTAACTGAATAATCTGAGAATTCGACTGAATACGCAGGCTTGCGTCTGCCGCTTATTCTTTTAGTGTATAATATTACGATTTTATATGCCCTCATCAAACAGTAGACGCGAGGAAAACATATGAATGCTTTGGTTGATATAGAAGTTGAGATCGATGACAGATACGTTGAGCCCAAGGTCAAGATCCTGACGAAGGAAAGAGACCGGCAGGTTGAAGATATCATAAATGCTATTGAAAATGTTGCCGAAACCGGTTATTCACTGATACCGGCGGTGGGCGGGGAAGGCATTACCTTTCTTTCCCAGAGAGACATAATCAGGATCTATACAGAGGGGCGCAAGGTGATGCTCCAGTCGGAAGACGGAACATATAGCCTGAAAAAGTCCCTGTCCGGCATCGAAGAAGAATTGAATCCGTCAAGATTCATCAGGATATCCCAATCGGAGATAATAAACATATATAAAGTAAAGAGATTTGATATCAATATCGCAGGGACGATAGGCGTTGAATTTGATAATGGTGTCAAATCCTGGGCTTCGAGAAGTTGTGTTAAGTCCATCAAAAAGCTACTAAAGGCCTGAAAAGGAAAGGTGATATCATGAAGTTTACATACAGGGTCATAGCGCTCTCATCTATCGGATTCGGACTTGGTGTTATTGTAGGTCCGCTGATCGCCGCGCTGACAGGAAGCCTTTCTGCTTCGGACGGGGCGATCCATCTTGTGGCTGATGAACTTGATCGCTTAATTGGCAATCCTCTTGCCGCATTTGTGCTGCAGGCAGTCGTATGCGGGATTTACGGCGCTGTTGCCATGGGCGGTTCTGCGGTATACGGAATTGAAAAGTGGAGTGTTGCAAGATGTACGATCACGCATTATCTTATGGTAATGATAGGCATATACGTGACAGGATTTCTTCTCAGATGGTTCAGTATAAATGATATGGCATCGCTTCTCGTTATGATTCCTATCATGACAGTACCATACTTCATCATATGGCTGGTCAATTATATCTCATACAGAGTCCAGCTCAATGAAATAAACAGGGATCTTTGTGAACTAAAATCGCTTGCGAAGGAGGCTGCATGAGAAATCTTAAGATAATGGTCACCGGAAGGAACAGGCGCATGGCCAATGACATTTGCGAGCATCTCGAAAATGACAGAGGATACATGCCCATGAAATGCGCTGCTTCAAAAGCCGCTCTATTTGAGATGACCTTAAATGAACTTCCCAATGTGATAATCATATGTTCCAGATATGAGAGCGAAGATACGGTCAAGGTATTTGATATTCTGAGGGAAAGCGCAAGAAACGGCGCGATAGATATCATCGTGATCGCGAACGAGGAAGACCGTAAGTCATTTTTGAACTATTCCGGGCTTGACAGGTTCTATCTTCAGCCAAGGCCTGTTTCGCTGATGACATTGTACAGAAAGCTTGAGGAGATTGAGGCCAAAATAGAAGAGGATGCCGACAAATATAAGCTTGAAGAATATGTGAATGATAGAAATCACGATGAGCCCGATAAGAGGCATATCCTGGTCATTGACGACGAGCCCGAACAGCTGATGGTCATCAAGGAACAGCTGAAAGAATTCTACAGGGTAACTGTGTTGAACGGCGGGAAAGACGTATTTAAGGTACTGGACAAAACAAAGGTCGATCTTATCCTTCTGGATTATATGATGCCTGAGATGGACGGACCGCATGTACTTCAAACGATAAGAGAGAGACCTGAATATGCCGATATCCCCGTAGTTTTTCTTACAGGTATGGCAGAAAGGGAGGCGGTACTTCAGCTTTTTGTCGACTACATGCCTCAGGGCTATGTGCTTAAGCCTTCTAAACAATCAGAGCTGGTAGCAAAGATCATTGATGCCATCGGATGATAATTCTTGGGAGGTATGGAATGGATATAAGCTTTCTGGATGAAAAAGGCATATCGACTAAGGATGGGATAGGCTATACGGGCAGTGAGCAAACATATATTGCGACTATTCAGAGATATTATAAGTCTTATGAAGGCAATAAACGATCGGTCGAGGAGTTTCTTGCTGCGTCGGATCTTACGAATTATTGCATTAAAGTACATTCCATCAAGAGCAATTCCAGGATGATAGGCGCATCGCATCTTGGAGATCTGTTCGAAGAACTGGAAATGGCATCAAGAAATAATGATCTTGCAACTATAAAGGAAAAGACAGCTCCTGCGTTGAAAGAATACTCTGAACTGATAGAGATACTTCGGCCCATCGGCGAGATGGAAGCCGTAAAGGTAAGCGGTGAGATATCCGCAGAGGAAGCAAGAGAGACTGCAGATAAACTCCTTAATGCGCTTGATGATTTTGATGACGAGCTTTCAGCGGAGCTTGTCAAAAAGCTTTTAGGTTACCCTTTCAGACTGACTCAGAAGCAAAAGGTAAAGGAAGCCGAGGAGCATATTTCCGATTTCTTGTATGATGAAGCCGCAGAGCTTATCAGGGAAGTGATCCCTTCTATCGAATGACGGTATGATAAATGATAATCCCGTTGAAAAATTAAAAAGAATATTGACTGTGATAGTCATTGTTTTTTTCCTGGCGATCATTGCTTTTGTCGCATCCTTTTTCTTTATCCATGCATCCCATGGAAGGGATGCGGATCAGATCACATACTGGTGCGATGAGATAACGGATATATGTCGCACTGATGACGGCAGCCTTGTAGAAATTCCCCAAACTTATCACCTTGAGCCGGGGGAGGATTTCATATGCGAGACAGTGCTTCCCGATGAGATAAGAGACGATACGTGGGTATGTTATCTTTCCGAGAACAATACGCAGGCTTATGTCGGGGGCGAGCTGAGAAAAAGCTACGATAAGGATAATAATACTATAATAGGCGGTTCCCTTAAGAGGATCCATATATTCGTGCCGCTGTATCCTCAGGATGCAGGGAAAAAACTTGAAATAGTATTTTCTTCAAACCGTGGCAACAAGGTTACACTTCGCCGGATGTATATCGGTTCAAGCCTTGGGATCGTAGAAAACATCGTAAATGGTGATATCGTCAATTTTATACTGATCTTTGCCCTTCTCTGCATTTCGATCATTGCGATCTTTATCGGCCTTATTCTGGTCTTTTCCAGAAGGATCAGATCCCCTATCCTTCCTATGGGATTAGGGGTGCTATTTGTGTGCTTCTGGCTCATATTTGACTCCAGTCTTTTTCAGTTTGCCTTCAGACAGTATTACATAGACGGTACAATGTCCTACCTGATGGTTCTGATCATTCCATATCCATTTGTATATTATTTGGATATGCTGCAGGAACATCGTTACAGGCTAAGCTACACAATCTCCCTTTTCTTCCTGGAAATCGTTACTGCCTGCGCATGTCTCCTTCATTTTTCAAATACGGTGGATTTTCTTACAATGATAGGCTTTTTGGCATTAACCGTATTTATTATCATCATTAATATTGTCGTAACCCTCATTATCGATCTGGTCAAGGGGTATTACAGATCGTATCTGATCAGCTATATCGGAATGGTCGGTCTCCTTCTGATGTGTATTCTTGAGGTTGTCCGTGTTGTTGCCATAAAGGAGGATTATTCGGGAATCTTTATCATAACAGGTCTTTTCTGGACCATTACCCTTGCCATAATACACCAGCTGTACGAGGTCAGAGCCGCACAGAGGGAAGCTGCCATGGCTTCAAGGGCAAGTGAAACCAAGACCAATTTTCTTACGAACATGTCTCATGAGATAAGAACTCCCATGAATGCCATACTGGGAATGGATGAGATGATCCTTCGTGAAGCCGGTGATAATCCCCGGATAACAAAATATGCCGCGGATATCAAGTCAGCCGGGAACATGCTCCTTTCCATAATCAATGACATCCTTGACTTAAGTAAGATAGAATCCGGCAAGGCGGAGCTTGTAGAGAACGAATTTGAGATATGTTCCGTAATAAATGATCTTTCGAATATCATGAGCAGAAGAGCCGAGGAAAAGGGCCTTTTGTTTTCATTTGACGCGTCAGCTGATATTCCATCAAGGCTCTACGGAGATGAGATACGCATCAGACAGATAATGCTGAATATAATCAATAATGCCGTCAAATATACTAAAGAGGGATCTGTCACTATCCGTATGGATGCTGAGAGGATAATGGACGAGACAGGAAATGAAGCGGCCCCTGAAAAGGTGATGATTACAGTCAGAGTCGCTGACACGGGCATAGGCATCAAAGATGAAGATAAGGATAAGCTCTTTACACCCTTTGACAGGCTTGAGGAAAACAAGAACAGGAATATTGAAGGTACGGGACTGGGCTTAAGTATTGCCGGAAACTATGTAAAACTGATGGGCGGACATATAGATGTAGAAAGCGTATATGGTGAAGGCTCCGTATTCAATGTCCATATCCCTGTGAAGGTGATCGATTATACACCCATCGGTGATCTTGCTGAGAGGATTAAAAATGCAGACACCATGAAGCAGGCGGACAAAACGACGGTCATGGCCCCGAATGCTTCGGCACTTGTTGTAGATGATAATGAAATGAACCTTGAAGTCATAGAAGGACTCATGGAAAGAACAATGATCCGGACAACCGTCGCGCTGTCAGGTCATGACGCCATCAGACTGATGGAAAACAAGAGGTTTGATATTATCTTCCTTGATCAGATGATGCCTCAGATGGACGGTATCACTACGCTTAAAAAGCTGCGCTCTGAATATGATCTGAGGGGGATACCCTTTATCGCATTGACGGCAGATGCTGTAGCGGGAGCGAAGGAATACTATCTTGAGAGCGGCTTTGACGACTATCTTTCCAAACCCGTAAAAGCAGAGGACCTTGAAAATATCTTAAGTAAGTACCTTCCCAAGAGGCTTTTACTTAGCAAGGAGGATATTGAAAGGATCGAAAAGGCCGAGAATGAGAGAAAACGCAAAAAGGCTGAAAAACAAAAGGTGGTTGTAGTCGATCCCGACAGTGAGGCACTCAGGATCGTAAAGGAAAAGACCGCTGAAATATACAGCGGAACTTATGTTACGGATATGGAAAAGGCCGGAAAGTATCTTGAAAAGCATGATGCCGATTATGTGATGCTGAAGAAAGAGCTTTATGACCGGCTTACAAAAAAGGCAGTACAATGATATCCGTTATATCCGGGGGGCATTTAATTTACTGATCAGGGGGCAGAGAAATGCTGGATTACTGAAACAAGGCACTTACAGAAATCATCCGGATCGATCCGGATGATTTCTGTAAGGAAAGATTTTCATTAAAGCCAGAAATATAGCGAAGAGAAACTGACGGAGGAATACCTGAAGATCAAAAAAATCAGTGCTTCACCAGACGATGCAGCACGGGATAGAGTAATGATGAAATAGCAATCCCCACTACGCCCTGAATAACATTCGGAATGATCCCTGCGGCCGCAACTGCAAGGCCGGCTGTAAGATTTGTCCCGTTTACGATCGCGATCATAAAGATCTCAAAAACAAAGTAACCGAATACCATAACAGCTTCACCGCCGATGCCGGCTGCGATGACCTTAAGGATCGAGCCTTTGGTTTCTTTTTTTGTAAGCGCTCTGAAGATCAGAACAGCGGTCAGAGCTGAAAGCGCTTTGATAATGAAGGTGGCCGGTGCGTAGACGAAATATCCACCCAAAATATCCGAAAGCGCAGAGCCTACGCCGGCGGCAAGAGTTCCCCACAAAGGACCGAGCAGCAGTCCCGAAAGAAGTACCAGTCCGTCACCGGGATGAATGTAGCCCTGGGTTATCGTAGGGATCTTGATGATCGATGTTGCTACGAATGTCAATGCTGCGAATAATGCAGTGAGTATTATTATCTTTGTTCTATATGACTGAACAGTTCCGAAAGATGCTGAATTGTCTCCCATAGCTTTTTCTC
>OMRF01000340.1 GCA_900313435.1 uncultured Lachnospiraceae bacterium
GCCATGCTGCAGATGAGCGGGATATGCTCCTGGATTCTAAATTTTTGGCTGTAGAAACTCTTACAAAGAGTTCGGCGAAGGAGTTCCGTGATTATGAAAAGAAGTATTCGAATTATCTGGAACTTCTGATCAGGAATACGCCTCCGGAGGAATACCCGGAGGAGCTTTCCGAGCTCAAGTATCATCAGACATATCTTCGGATGCTCTCGGTTTTCGGGGCAAGAGAACTCTGGCAAGATCAGCTTGGCTTTTTACTGAATGCAAGAGTCTACGACGGAGATATGCCGGCGATCAAAGAGACAGGGAATAACCAGGCTAAGGGAGTCTCCCGGGAAATGTGGAGACATATGCGGAAGTATTATCCATACTCCGAGCTCAGAGATTCCATTGTGGAGCTGACGAATCTTGTGTGCGATCGTGAGGAGAGCAAGGAGAAGGATACCTATACCGAACAGATCGAGTACAGGGAAAAGTATAAAAAGGCCCTGCAGAACTTTCTGGCTGCTAATGAAGCGTTGGGGATGGAGCCGAAGGATTTTGTCAGACGAGATGTTATAAAGGCGATGAAGCAGCAGGACGGGCCTGAAAAGGATGTGGATTATTATGGTATCCTGCAGAGGGTTGAAGAGCAGGAGAAGAACGGTGAGGAACCGGATCCGAGAGAAAAGGCCATTGCAGAGGATATTAAAACCAGGGTTGATAATAAATATAATGCGGAAAAGAATGATTATAAATGGAGTCGATCTCGTTTTGAAAAAGAATTAAAGGCGGCGGGCGGCGTAGGTCCGAATGAAGAGGATTTTACCGGGGATCGAGGAAATAAAGAGATGTTCTTTTCTCATGTGGAGGCTCAGATCAATGCCATCGATATGGGCTGGCCGGTAGATGAACTGGTGCATGTTCAGCGACTTCAACAGATCTTCAGAAATGACGCCGGTATTAGTAGTAAGCCTGGTACACCGGAATATCAGCAATTTAAGGAGGATTGCAAAGCGTTTTATAATGACCGGATCAAGGATAAAAAGTACCCGGCGACAGAAGAGGCAAGACAGGCGTTTTATCGGGATTTTTATGATCTGGCCCGGAGAGCGGAGAACATGATCACGACTGCAACATTCACTGAAAACCATGAACTTGTTCCTGTGAAGTGGGATATTTTCCGGAAGGAAATGAAAAAGACCATGGATAAGCCCCTTTCCCCCTCGCAGAAGGCAGTGCTTCAACATGTTCAGGATGAAAATATCACAGTTCTTTCGGCGGAAAGAATGAATGCTATTCGGGAGCAGATCAATACAAGGAAGAGTTTCGGACACATAGATTCTTCGGAGTATTCCGGGTTCAAGAGGGCGTTTACCCAATTTGCGGAAGCTTATCAGGCAGATGCGAATGCGTTCAAGATAAACAAGGATCAGGGTCTCAGCCCGGAAAATCTGGAGCTTTTAAAGAAGGTAAGGGAAGCGGCCAGGGTTTATCTGAAGGCAAGAGACAACGATGAAAAGGACCCGGACAAACGATCTCCTATGGGAAAAGCCCGTTACGAAGGTGCTGCAAAGACATTCACCCTCGTACATGATCTGATCCTGAAACATGAGAAGCGTCTCGAGGATCAGGCGAAAGTGAAGAAGGAAGCAGAGTGCGCCAAGGGAAGAAAGGAGACCAGAGAGGCCTTCATCAAAGTCGGTTCGCCGGAAGAGGCGGACTACATCGAATTTGCAAAGAAAAGAGCCGGAGGAGAAGAGGAATATCAGGCACAGCTTGCGGAGGAGAAAAGAAAGGAAGAAGAGGAAGCGGCGAAGGAGCCGGTGACAGATGATGAAAAATATGAAAAACTGATCAATGGCTGTCGATTAAAGAAGGACGCTCCTGTGGAGACGGACGAAGCGGAGCGTAGCAGCCGGATCGAGAACCTCTCTGTCATGATCGCAGCTCAGGAATTGCAGAAGGCAGGAAGACCCTTCGATATGAATGCCATCACAGACAGAGGGAGGATGGTCCGTACGGTATATCATATGGATGATGCTTTTCGTATGGTTTCACAGGATCCCAAAGGGTGGAACGGACCCAAAATGCTGAAAAATGCACTTACATTTGCCTTCAAGGCAGAGGAAGTGAAGCGAAGCATGGAAGAGCCTCTGTATGATGTGCGTAAGTCCAAGTACAGGAATACCTTCGAGGCCCAGAACAAGTATCAGGCGGATCTGGCTGAGGTCCTCAGCAGAAAGCGGACCGCACCGCTGACGGATAAGATGAAGGATCTGGTGGAAGCCGTCAATGAGGTCATGCGAATCAATCTGAAGGACAACACGCTGGTGGGATTAAACGCATATAAGCTCCGTAAGGCGAATGTAAAGATCATGAAGGCAGTGATCAATGCGTTTGACGGATATAACACTATTGATAAGGACGGATTTGGACCGAAGCTGGCGCTGGACACCCTTGCAGTACTTACCACGTATACGGGATGTGAGCCGGTAACCAGAAAGTTCCTGCATAAGCTGAATACGACAAAGAAAACGCCGAAGGGTCAGGATATTAATATCGATATCGACAACTTTACCCGTAATTACGGAGTAAAGCATTCAAAGAATGTGAC
>OMRF01000204.1 GCA_900313435.1 uncultured Lachnospiraceae bacterium
ACGACATCTTCAACGAGAGTTTGGTCTGCGCCGGTCTTTTTAATGATCTTTTCTATATCGAAGCCTTTCTGCGCGTATTTGAATATCAGACCTACATCGGGTGAGCTTTCTTTTTTTGGCGCATTCTCTCCATCTATCGCTGCGGCCTTCGCGTGCCCGTAATAGACGGTCTTTGGCTTTTTTGAAAGGAGTTTCTTCCAGCTTTCAAAGGTCTTTGTTCCTTCGTGCAGGGGAAGCTCATAGAGGGGATTTAAGTCCCCGACAAAAAGCTCGCCGCTGTCAAGAAGAAGGGAGATGCTGTCGTCGCTGTGGCCGGGAGTGAATATCACCTCGCCGTCGATCCCGAATCCTGACAGAAACTCCCTTGAAGCTTCTTCGGAAATGACTGTCACGGACTCGTCCCGTATCGGGACAAAGGTTTTATTTTTTTCCTTTTCAAAGATAATGTCAGAGTCATGGATATGAGCCTGCTGCACGTCAAGGACTATTATCTTTGCGTTGGCAAGATCCGCAATCTCCTGGGAAAGCCCCATATGATCGGGATGAAAATGCGAGATCATGATACTGTCGATCTCTGTCACCTTCCTCTTGTGTTGCGCGAGAAGATCCCTGAAAGCCGGAAAGGTTCCGGCCCAGCCTGTATCAAAGAGAAGTGTCCCCAAACTTCCCGTGATAAGATATGTATTTGTATTTGAATATCTAAGCTCAGTGATCGATGAGATCATGACACCTTATGCTCTTTGAATAACTCAGAAATTATGGCCGTTCCAGCCCCATGAGGAGACGGGCTCATAGGCGACATAGATGTTCCCGGCTTCTATCGAAAGCACGTCATTCAATATTCTTGTGATCTCTCCCGTGAGAGAGTCAAAGGCCTCCGGCTGTTCGCTACCGTAGATCTTTACATTTACGAATGCCAGCGGTTTTGAGGCATCACCCCTGAAATACATGTGGCAGTTGTCTTCGAAAGAAGTCATGAGCCACTGCTCACTCTTTCCGGGGATGAGCCTTATCGCCTCCCCGAGACGGGTTTTAAGTTCTGCTTCCTTTTCTTCAGGGATAGCGATGTTTACCTTTGTGTCAATGAACGGCATGTTGAGCCTCCTTCTAAAAAACACTATAATATAGGGTCAGGAACATTATATAGCGCTTTTTTCTTTGTGAAAAGCGTCATCCCTCAAAGGAGGAAGAAAAATGGATATTCAGTACTTACTCGCGCTTCAGGACTTAAGAAATGCGACCGGAGATGTATTTAATGAGTTTTTTAACGCCCTGTCGAAAGTCGCCGTGGAGATCATGCCCTTTTTGCCCTTCATCATTTTCTGGTGTGCGGACAAAAAATGGGGCTACCGCTTTATAACAACCTGGGGGACAAGTGAGATCGTCAATGGAGTGATCAAGCTTACGGTCTGCGCTTACAGGCCATGGATCAGGTCAGATCTTATCCAACCTGCAGGTGACTCAAAGGTGGCTGCTACGGGTTATTCATTCCCCAGCGGGCACACGGTGGCCGCCACCGTCACTTATGGAACAGCGGCCGCATGGCAGTGGAAAAAGAGAAGATGGATATCTGTTCTTTGTATAGTACTGATCCTGCTCACGGGCTTTTCAAGGAACTTTCTCGGAGTACACACTCCGCAGGATGTTTTTGTCGCGATATGCGAATCCGTTGCCCTGATATTGATCGTAGGCTTCATTCAAAGGAAGCTCGAAGGAAATGAAAAAGCCTATGATATTCTCACGATCTTAGGCTTCATAGCTGTGGTCGGCGTGATATTATATATCACCCTAAAGCCCTATCCTATGGATTATGTGGATGGAAAGCTCATCGTAGATCCCAATGCCATGATGAATGATTCTTTCAAGGCCTGCGGCGCGGTACTGGGTATCCTTTTAGGGAGTCTTATAGAGCGGCATTTCATCCATTACGAGATCCCTTCAGGTTCAAAGAATCTTCCGATACTCACTGCGATCGGAGGTGCCATCATGTTCTCGTGGGTCAAGTATTTTGGCCCGGCGACTGTAGTACCTGCTTTCGGAAAACACTGGGGAAACCTCCTGTTATTCGCGATAATGACAATGTTTGGGACGTGCATATGGCCGCTTGTCATATCGAAGGCCTGCAAAGACAGGGCGTAAATAATAACAACAAAAAGGCATTCGTCCATGAAAAAGAAATATGTGATAGCAGCCCTGTTGTCAGCGGTGGCGGTCATTTTTTCAATGACGGGTTGTTCAAAAGTATCTCTTTCTGCTGACAGCAGTTCAGGATCAGATAGTTACAGCGTGAGTTCCTCTTCAAGCGCTGATGCTGCAGCTTCCCATGCGTTCACTTATTCCATGGTCCCGCCCTATGACGGGGTTCCTTCGGTTAAGATAAATGACGATAAGCCTTTCTTTGACAAGAGCGCTCTGACACTTGAGCCATTTGAAAATTATTCAAAAAGAGATGAGCTTGGACGCTGCGGTGCCGCCTATGCAAACGTCTGCAGGGAACTTATGCCGACAGAAACAAGAGGGGTAATAGGATCGATACACCCCACAGGCTGGCACACGGTCAAGTATGCAGGCATAGAAGGAAATTATCTTTATAACAGATGCCATCTGATCGCATACCGGCTCACAGGAGAAAATGACAACGAGGACAATCTCATCACCGGGACCCGCTACATGAATGTGGATGGGATGCAGCCTTATGAGACGCAGGTTTCGGAATATGTTGAGAGCACCGGACATCATGTTCATTACAGGGCGACCCCGGTGTTTTTCGACGACGACCTTCTTGCAAGGGGAGTCCTTATCGAAGCGCAGTCCGTAGAGGATGACAAAATACATTTCTGCAGGTTCTGCTACAATGTCCAGCCGGGAATTATCATTGATTATTCTGACGGGAGTAGTAACGGACCGGAATTTGTCGGGAGTGATGCTGAAGCACCGGCGGAAAGTAAAGGGACTTCGGAAGCCGCTCCTTCGAGGGAACTTCCGGTGGTCAGTCCTTCCAAAGAGTCCTGGGGAAATGTTCGTACTTATATCCTGAACACAAATACGAATAAATTTCATTACCCGGAATGTGAGAGCGTACCTAAAATAAAGGATAAAAACAAAGAAGAAGTTGAGGCCACCCGGGAAGAGATAATAGCGCAGGGCTATGAGCCGTGCCAAAATTGCAATCCATAATTGAGGAACCAGATGCAATGAAGAAAAAGCAAAGTCTAAGTGTTGTCATACTTGTGGCGTCTCTGCTGCTTGCGGTAACGCTCCTGGACACATGGATCCTTTATACACAGACCAACAGGCAGACCAGGCAATCAGGGGCATATCAGCTGGAAGCCATGAGCGGAAAACTGGAATCCACTATCAGCGACGCAAAGGATCTCACGATGTCGCTTGCGATAAAAGCAAGGGAATACCTTGGCGATAAGAGTGCGCTGGAGAGATTTATCTATGCTGAAAAGGACGAGATCCTTACGAAGGATACCGGCGCATTCAACCTGTATATTGCGGGAGAGGGTTTCTACATCATCCCGGGTTTGGGGAGCCCGAATGCTTTTGTTTTCTCGGATCGTGTGTGGTATACGGGAGCGATCCGTAATAACGGACAGCCTTATGTTTCTTCGCCATATCAGGATGCCGTGACCGGGGACATCTGTTATTCCGTATCGGTGATGCTGGGGGACGGTAAGACGGTCCTGGGTGTGGATTACACTATGGAAAGCATCCAGAATTATATCGTGCAGATGTCCGATGAGGCCATAAACGCTGTCATTGTGACGGATGAAGGGATCATCGCCGGATACTATGATCAGGAGCTGGTCGGGAAAAAGCTTGTAGACGCGATCCCTGATTATGCCGGGATATACAGCAGCTCAAAAGCAGGAAATGGCGTTGTTACCGGAAGAGTGAAGGACGGATGGTTTTATGAGAACCTCTTTGCCGCAAGATCTTCGGGCGGCTGGATATTGATCGTCAGCATCAGTGATTGGGAACTGTATAAAAATTCCTACATCCAGTTACTTATCACCATAGTGCTTTCACTTGCTCTTTTTGGTGTTATCATCATCCTTTACATTGGAACGATAAAAAGCAGGGAAAAAGCTGAAAAGGCGCTTCGATCCAGAGAGGAATTTCTAACGCGTGTCACCGGAGAGCTTTCCGGGCCGTTAAACAGTATCCTTAATCATTCTGACAGGGAGTTTGTGAAACGATCCGAGGATCATGAAGAGGAAATGGCTTATATCCATTCGGCAGGCATGAGGCTTTCGGAAACGATCTCGCATATCATGTCCTACAAAAGGATCGTTATGTCAGAGGGAGAGGAAAAGGACAGCGGTAAGAAACGGGTGACAGGCAGACTGAGTAAGCGCTTCAGGACGCTGATCATTATCGTGATGCTGGTGGTAATGGTCATCAGCATGTATACGAATATCTCATCCGGTTTAATTCTTGGTACGGCAAGTATGAAGGGCGTGGCGGACGAATATGCTTTTCATCTTTCTGAATGGATCGACACACAGAAGAGTATTCTTGACATGTTTGTAAGTGAGATATCTATAGATCCCGGCAAGCTTTCCGATTATGAAGGTACTGTGAACTGGCTCTCAAAGGTAACGAGCCAATATCCTGAGATATCCGTTACTTATATGACAAACCCCGAACGGGAGCATACCGTCTACATGAGCAATGGATGGGAACCGGATGATGACTGGCATGTGGAGGAGAGGCAATGGTATATTGATACCATATCCTCAAAGGAAGGGTGGAGCATTTCCGCACCATATTATGATGAGCAGACCGGAGGATATTGCCTGACTATCTCCAAGGTGGTCTATGACGCTAAGACAGGGAAATTCCTGGGAGTTTTCGGTATTGATTTCTTTATGGAAAAGCTCATTGATATTCTGGGAGGGAGCTATACAAAAGACGGCTATGCCTTCCTCGTTGATCCGGAGGGCGGGATCATAAACCATCCATACGGTGTATACCAGATGAGTCAGGATAATGTGACAAATATAGGTACGCTGCCTTATGGGGAGATCCGTCCGGACGGACAGACGACTGCTTTGTTCAGGGATTATGATGGAGGCTATAAAACACTGATCGCTGTCCGGGACGAACTGACCAATTTTTCCGTATATGTGGTCTATGATGTATGGAATATATATGGAAGGGTGATCCTATATGTGATCATCTGCGCTATTGCCTTTATGTTCTGCATCATACTTGTTTACAAGCTGCTCACAAATCTTATCCGCTGGCAGGAAGAGACCAACAGAGCACTTAAGGAGTCGGCTGATCTGGCTATATCCGCAGGAAAAGCAAAAAGCTCCTTCCTTGCGCAGATGTCCCATGAGATCCGCACGCCTATCAATGCGATCCTCGGAATGAATGAGATGATCTTAAGGGAATCAGAGGATCATGAAATAAAAGGTTATGCCGCCAATATTAAGTCCGCAGGAAGGACGCTTCTGTCACTGATCAACAGTATCCTTGATTTCTCGAAGATCGAGGATGGGAAGATGGAACTTGTCCCGGTGAAATATGATGTTTCATTTATGATCAATGATCTCTTCAATTCAATCTTTGAACGGGCAAAAAAGAAAGGTCTTGAGTTTGTACTTAATGTTGACAGCACGATACCGTGTGAGCTCTTCGGCGATGATGTCCGGATCCGACAGGTGATCATGAACCTCCTCACCAATGCGGTAAAGTATACGGAAAAGGGAAAAGTCACTCTTACAATCTCAGGTGAAGTAAGAGAGGAAGAAAAATATCTGTTAAAGGTCTCTGTCCGCGATACCGGGATCGGGATCCGTAAAGAGGATATGGAAAAACTGTTTGAATCTTTTGCGAGACTTGATGAGACGAGAAACAGAAATATTGAGGGCACAGGACTTGGCATGTCCATTGTGACAAAGCTCCTTGCACTTATGGGAAGTGAACTCAAGGTAGAGAGCGAGTATGAGAAGGGCTCGGACTTCTCTTTTGAGATCATACAGGGTATAGTAAACAAAGAGCCGATCGGCGACCTTGCAGAAAGAATTGAGAAAAGTATCGAGAGCGGCGGTGAAGAGAAATATCTCTTTACCCATGACGCAAAGATCCTTGTGGTGGATGACAACGATACAAACCTGAAGGTGGTAAGAAGCCTGATGAAGAGGAACGGCATAATCCCTGATGAGGCATCATCCGGTGCAGAGACTATCGAAAAGATGGCAGAAAAGCGATATGACATCGTATTTCTCGATCACATGATGCCGAAAATGGATGGGGTGGAGACACTTAAGAAGCTTAAGGAAAAAGACCTTGTGCCAAAGGAGTGCGTCATTATCGCTCTCACAGCAAATGCAGTGTCCGGAGCAAGAGAGAAGTATCTTGAGAGCGGTTTTGATGATTATCTTTCAAAGCCGATCGAAGTAGTTGAGCTGGAGCAGAAGCTTGCGGAATGGCTTCCGGTTGGAAAGGCTGAATGGAAGATACTGGGATCTTCCGACGGAAGCGGGCAGGAAAAAAAGGAGACCGATATTATCATGGAATTTGAACCGGTTGAGAAGGCGGATAACAAAGCGGATCCCGAAAGCAAGATCCTCAGAAAACTGAGATGGAGCCTTGGGCTCGACACAGATGCCGCATTATCCTTCTGCGGCGGAGACTATGATCTGTATAGGGAAATACTGGGCGATTATGTGAACAACAGCGATACCCGAAAAGGGGAACTTGATGAATATTATGAAAATGCCGACTGGCAAGACTTTGAGGTGAAGATACATGCCATGAAAAGCTCATCAAAGACTATAGGGGCGATGGAGCTTTTCGAAAAGGCATTATCACTTGAGGAAGCCGCGGGACGGGAGGATGAGGCTTTCATAAGAAAGGTCTATCCCGAATTTGCAGAGGAATATCTGAAGAAGGTCAAGTCTTTAAGAGAGATCATAGAAGCGTAAAAAGAGGAGACAGTACTATGGCAGACTGGGTGATCGTAGTGGATGATGATGAAACAAATCTCAAGATGGCAGGACATATATTAAGCCGTGCAAATATGCGGGTTACGGCAATGACATCGGGAAAGGCGCTGATAGATTATATCGGGGAGAAGGAGGAAGTTCCGGATCTGATACTGCTTGATATCAAGATGCCCGGAATGGATGGCTTTGAAACTCTTACTGAGCTTCGCAAGACAGATAAGGGAAAGGATATTCCCGTAATCTTCCTGACCGCCGATGAAAAGGAGGGTACAGAGGTAAAGGGACTTTCGCTTGGTGCCATGGATTTTGTCAAAAAACCGTTTGTGCCCGAAGTACTGACAATAAGAGTCCGGCATATCATCGATCTTTGTCACCTTCAGAGAGACCTCTCATCAGAGGTCGAGAAAAAGGTAAAGGAGATCATGGGATGACGGAGAAGTAACTGAACGATCACTTCAAAAGCTTCTGCAGTTTCTTTTTTGCGGAAGCGTCAATCTTTTGCCACAGTCCCTTCAGCTGCCGCTTGTGCCGGCAAAGTTTTTCCGTGCAGTTTTTGCAGGTGATGAAATCATTGGTATTATCAGAGAACCGCTCGGGATGTCTCCAAAAGGTGATCTCCCAACGGAGCAGAAGAAGTCCCGACATGGCAAGCAGGGTCCAGGTGTAGGGCGCCGGAACGAAGAAGAGCGGCGTGAACATCATGGCGAAATCCCAGTTGTAGATGCGGCAGGTGGCGCAGCAGCGGTTCTTGAGCAAAAAGGTCTGGAAGGGACAGAAAAATAATATGCAGATGATATCGCAGACCGAAAAGGCAGAGGAAAGAAGGATCATGAAGTCATTGCTCACGATCCCGATCATGTTCAGTGCACCTATCAAAACATTTCCGCCGATCCAGATCAGTGCCACGAGAACTGTGGAGTGATTGTCCTGGATGATTATCTCCGTACGGCCTGTCTTTATATAGTTTCTTGCGAACTGCTTCTGACAGCCCGGGCTTCTGACTTTTGACGGAAAGAACCTGAAGGTCATCTCTATGGTAAAGAGGAACCAGAATAAAATGATGAGCGTCGTATTTTCCTCTATGTGGTATATGATGCCCTTCTCTCCAACGGTAAGATTCCTTATCCAGATGATAAAGAATGTCAGAAAAAGCCCGCTCCTCCAGATAAGACTGAAGTAATGGGCAACCATTACAGCGGACAGCTTCATTTTGGGAGCTGTCTTGTTTTTTTCTTTTTTATTATTATCTGTTTCCATCGCTTGCGTATTATATCACTTCTGTCAAAAATAAAAAGTGGGGCAGTCTTTTGTGATTTAAAAGACCGCCCCCATCTTTAAGTTATACGAGTTCAGCAGCCGAAATTGTATTCCTGATGGCTGTCGCAGTCTGAATCCGAGAAGATCTGATTACCATTTACCTTTATGGAGAATGAGACGCTTCGGACCGTTCCGCCCCACGTTATCTCGATGTCTTCAGCGGCTCCCTTGTCAAGTGTCCAGAAGACACCGCTGTAAGGCCAGTTCGTTCCCGCCACGATATCGAGACTGAAGCCGAACTCAGCGTATTTTCCGTCGAACTTCCTCGACTGATCACCGGTGCTTGCATCCATGAGCTTTTCCCAGGGACCAAGGGAAAGCTTTCCTTTATCGTCAACTCCCGTGATAGGCCTTCCGTAAAGCTTCTGGGCACCACATCTGTAAGCACCGCCGTTGTTCGTCTTGAAATTAACTTCCTTCCTGGTCTCGACAGTGGTCTTCACATAATCGGTGGATTTCTTAACCATAGCGGGAGAACCGTCATCTAGGAAGTGGGTGCTGTAGCCCATGAGGGCCGCAGCGGAACCCTTCTTAAAATTCACATCCTGAGCTATGATCTCGTTCACCTTGGAGATATCCTTTGTATTTGCGACAAGCTCACCGGCTGTGCTTGTAGAGCCGCCGTATGCATATACTGCAAAGGTGGTGTTGTCCATGACGTTCTTGTATTTGGTGTCATTGCTGATCTTATTGCCGACTATGGATGCGTTCCAGGCTGCAGCCACATCTGTCGAGGTTGATTCCGTCGAGAATCTGACTACGATCTTTCGTCCAAAGGACACGCTTGTCACGGCCGCAAGTCCGGGATTTGAAGTATCAACGCCGTTTGCCTTAAGGTCATCGGTAGTTACAGCATCCGGGCCGCTATCCACAACGAGGTCTGAAATGGTAAGGTTGTCGATCCTTGCCGTATAGTAGATCTGGTTGAAGATAACCAGCATCTCCTGCTTTTTGCCTTCGGAAATAGCCTTCAAGTCGACTCCGAATTTTTCCCCTGCGCCCTTTATTCCAAGATCGGTCTCGATCTGCTTTTCCGAATAGACCATGCTGGAGGTACTGCTCAGCTTAGCTGCGGCGGAGTTCCCGGAATCAAGCCACTTCGTGACTATCGTATTGATAGCGGCCTGGACATTTCCCTGGGTAGGGTTTTCCACGATGGCCGGAGGCTGGGTGTTGTTGTTTAAGTCAACGCTGATCTCCACCGGCTTTCTTTTGATATCGCCTCCTATAATGACGCTCGGCTTCCCGTCCACGAGATTGGAATCCGCATGGATGATGGAGCCCGGCCAGATACCGTTCTGGTTTGCCTCAAGGGTGACAAGATCAGCCGTTCCGTTTTCAGCCTTTTCCAGGACTCTCCTGACTATCACAAAGCTTCCGTTCTCTCCGGGGGAGGCTGTATTTGGCTCAATTGTTACATCTGTTCCCTTGTCGACAAGGAGCTTAGCCTTATCCTTACCCTGAAGGATCTCCTTCAAATATGCCTCAAGCGCCCTGCCTTTTCCGCCCCCGCGGAAGACTTCTTCCTCGGAAGATGCGCTGAGCTTCGAGGTGGCCGCCTGATTTCCGCACCCCGAAAGAGCGGCGCTTGCAAGACAAAGGGAAAGCATCACCGAAAGAGCCCCTGCGATC
>OMRF01000203.1 GCA_900313435.1 uncultured Lachnospiraceae bacterium
ATACAAAAAGCCTATCTCTTTAAATCTCTTATAAACCGCTTCTCTGACTTTATCAGAAGCAAGCCTCTCGATATCCCGTGCCGGAACCTCTATCCTCGCAAGGTTTCCGTGAAGCCGCACACGTTCTTCATGAAAGCCCTGATCGATCAAAAACTGCTCGGCCATGTCGATCATGTGAAGCTTCTCTTCCGTGATCTCTTCACCGTAAACAAACCTTGACGCAAGACAGGCATACGCCGGTTTGCTCCAGGTCAAAAGTCCCATCGCCTTTGAGATCAGGCGTATGTCCTGCTTGTAAAGACCGGCTTCACGGAGAGGACTCCTTACAGACAGTTCTTCCACAGCCCTGTGGCCCGGCCTGTAGTCGGAGTTGTCATCCATATTTGAGCCTTCCGCCACAAATGCCATACCGTTCTCTTTGGCGATCCTCTTTATAGCCGTGAAGATCCTGCGCTTGCAAAAATAGCACCTGTCAGGTCCGTTGTGACGGAATTCTTCATCTTCCATGGGGTCTATTCTGCTGATGAAATGCCGAATGTTTCGCTCACTGCAAAACTCCTTTGCTTCATTTAATTCACGCTCCGGCACGGAGACATGCACACTTGTCACCGCGATCACATTATCTGAAAGGACCTCCTGTGCCACGGCAAGCAGAAGCGATGAATCCACCCCACCGGAAAAACCGACGGCAAGAGAGCCAAGGCCCCTTATATTATCTTTGAGCAGCTTATACTTTTCCCGAAGCTCATCGGGTAGTTTTATATCATCCATTTTCAGACCACAAGCTTTCGTATCGTCTCCCAGTCATAACAGCGGCGATAGTTTTCTCCGGGAAAAGCGCAGTCCTGATTCCAGGGCCTGTCGTATACCAGCACCTTAAGTTCTTTAAGATGCGAGAAGAAATGAAATGCAGCCGGTGAATCCTCTATCGCATAATCAAAGTGCATCTTGAGATAATCCTCCACCTCAAGGCTGAAGCCGCTGTCCTTTATAAATGCGTCGCGGCCATATTTGTTGAGGCAGTATAATCTGACCCGTTCAAGCCCATGGCGGTCAAGCCATTCACGTGAAGCTTCATAAGCGAAAAACGGTCTTCCTGTTATTATGGATACTTCATGCCCTTCATCTAAAAAGCCGTTAACGGTTTCTACTGCTCCCGGCGTTTCTTCATATGACAGAAGCACCTTGGGAGTGTGAGCTTCTATCATCATCTCCTCAAACTGCTCATCCGTCAGTGAAAATGATCTCTGAAGATCAAAGTGCCTTATCTTCTCGTATGGAACATCTACCCCGAACAGTTTCTTTATCAGCCCGGAGAAATGACGCGCGGTCTCGCAGAGACAATCATCAAAATCGATGTAGATCGAGCGTTTGCTTTTAATATCACCCATTATATCCTCATTCATTTGCAGGCTCTTTCCTTGTGGCATTATAGCATATTCAGACGGTGTACCTGGTAAGCGAAAAAAAGTCCTTGACAGCTAATTCAAATTAGCCTATGATTAGGCTAATTTGAATTAGCCATTTGAAAGGAGGGCATGTGGATACTAAACAACGGATCCTTGATGAGGCGCTGACTCTTTTTTCCGAAAAAGGTTACGCGAATGTCTATGTCAACGATATCGCGGAAAAAGTCGGGATAAAAGCGCCTTCATTGTATAAGCATTACAAAAGCAAGCAGGCCATCTTTGATGCGATCATCGATGAGATGAATCACCGGTTTGAAGAGCAGGCACAGAGTCTGAGCATTGACGGCACAGACCCGTCAAAAGACGCAAAAGTGTATGAACACATGGATGAAGATCACCTGGTTCAATTGGGGAACAACCTTTTTCTTTATTATCTTCATGACAGTTATACCAAACGCTTCAGAAAGATGCTGACTCTTGAGCAATTTAAGGATAAGGAGCTCGCAAAGGTTTACTCACGGCAGTATTTCGATAATCCTCTTTCTTATCAGGGAATGCTTCTCGGGCTGCTGGTCGCACAGGGCCTGCTTGTGACGGATGATGTCCCGATAATGGCGCTGCACTTCTATTCTCCGATATATATGCTTCTTACGGTTTGCGACAGAGAGCCGGAGAGAGAAAAAGAGGCACTGGAAATGATGGAAAAGCACATAAGGCAATTTGATAAACTTTACGGGAGGAATTTTTGATGAAGATAACAGTAATTAATGGAACTGAGAAGCATGGAGTTACTTATAATCTCAAAGAAGTTTTCCTTGATGAACTGCGCGAGGGAGCTGAGATCACAGAGTTTTATCTGCCAAAAGACTGCCCGAATTTTTGCGCTGGCTGCACAACCTGTTTTCTCAATGATGAGCACAAGTGCAAGGATGCCGAATACATCCAGAAGATCGAGAAGGCTCTGCTCTCGGCGGATCTTTTAGTATTTACCTCCCCGGCATACGTTTTCCATACAACAGGCGCCATGAAGGCAATGCTTGATCACTTTGGATATCGTTGGATGCCGCACAGACCCGCAAAAGAAATGTTTGGCAAGCGCGCTGTGATAATCACCCAATGTCTTGGCGCAGGCGGAAAATCAACCGCAAAGGATATAAAAGACAGTCTTTCCTGGTGGGGTGTCAGTGATATCAGAGTGATAAGTTTCAAACTGATGAGTGATATACACTGGGAAAAGATCCCTGAGAATAAGAAACAGAAAATGACATCGAAACTTCTAAATACTGCCGGAAAGATAAAGAGGATAGATCTCTCAAGGCCTGCTAAAACGAACTTTTCGACCAAACTTAAATTCAATGCCGTAAGGATGATGCAATCAGCGCTCGGAAAGGATGATCCCGAGTATACTGATTTCAAGTATTGGAAGAATAACGGCTGGCTTGATAAAGAAAGACCTTGGAAGCACTGACAAAAACGGGCCCCGGCATCTCCGGGGTCCGTTCAAGTCATTATTATTTTTTCTTCTTACAAGCCTTCGGAAATATCGATCAGATATTTGCCATATTCCGTCTTGAGAAGCGGCTGCGCGAGTTTCAACAACTGCTCCTTGTTGATAAAGCCTCTTTTATAAGCTATCTCCTCGATACAGGATATGTGCAGCCCCTGACGCTTCTGGATCGATGCCACAAATTCGGAAGCGGTGAGCAGCATGTCGTGATTGCCTGTATCCAGCCACGCGAATCCGCGTCCCAGCTGTTCTACTGACAGACGTCCTTTGTCCAGATAATCGTTGTTCACGGTAGTGATCTCAAGCTCACCTCTGGCGGAGGGTTTGATGCTCTTTGCGACAGAGACCACGTCATTATCATAGAAATACAGTCCCGGAACAGCGAAATTGCTCTTGGGATGCTCGGGCTTTTCCTCGATCGAGAGCGCTTTGCCGTTCTCATCAAAATCCACCACTCCGTACTCTCTGGGATCCTTCACATATACTCCGAAGATTGTTGCCCCGCCTTCTTTCTCGATCCTTTCCTTCGTTCTTTTCAGGATAGATGAAAAACTCTGCCCGTAGAAGATGTTGTCACCAAGGACAAGAGCCACGGAGTCGTCTCCTATGAAGCTTTCTCCAACAAGGAACGCATCGGCAAGTCCCCGGGGCTCGGTCTGTATCGCATAGGAGAAGCTCATCCCCAGCTGCGAGCCGTCACCCAGAAGATCCTCGAATACAGGCAGGTCTCTTGGCGTCGAAATGATCAGAACCTCCTGTATTCCCGCAAGCATAAGTGTTGAAAGAGGATAATAGATCATGGGCTTATCATAAACCGGCATGATCTGTTTGCTGATGGCTTTGGTAAGAGGGTAAAGTCTGGTGCCGCTGCCGCCCGCCAATATAATACCTTTCATGTCACCCTCCTATATTATTTTCCCTGATACATGTTGTCATAGTAGCTTTGATAATCTCCGCTGGTGACATGGGCTAACCACTCCTGATGCTCAAGATACCACTTGATCGTCTTTTTGATCCCGTCGGCAAACTTTGTCTCCGGCTCCCAGCCTATCTCCTTCTTGATCTTGTCGGGAGCGATGGCATAGCGTCTGTCGTGTCCCTTTCTGTCTTCGATGTATTTGATCAGATCCTTGCTGACATTTTTCTTTCTCGGATCATCATCCGGCAGCAGTTCAAGAAGTGTCTCTATTACAAGATTTACGATCTCGATGTTTCTCTTCTCATTGTGACCGCCGATATTGTAGGTCTCAAAAAGCTTTCCCTGCTCCTGTACCATGTCGATCCCCTTGGCGTGATCGTCCACATAAAGCCAGTCACGGATATTCATTCCGTCGCCGTATACAGGAAGCTCCTTGCCCGCAAGCGCATTATTAATGAGGAGCGGTATCAGCTTCTCGGGGAACTGATAAGGGCCGTAATTATTTGACGTGTTCGTGATGTTCGCCGGGAAGTGGTAAGTGTCCATATAAGCCTTGACAAG
>OMRF01000199.1 GCA_900313435.1 uncultured Lachnospiraceae bacterium
TCTTTTTTGACAAGTTCGCAGACCGCTCCGGCGACACCGTTATCCCCTGACGGAGCAGGATAATTATCTTTAAATGAGAGCAGTTTGAGAAGTCTGGCTTCACCATACAGTTGCTCATCTTCATTCATCGCCTCGGTCACGCCGTCGGTATACAGATAAAGGATATCGTCCTTCTTAAGCTGCAGATTCTGATCTTTATAGATCATGCCTTCCATTCCTGCCAGCATAAGCCCCGGCTTTAATTTCACATATTCCGCTTTGCCGTCACGGATCAGTACCGGCGGATTATGTCCTGCATTCGCGACCTGCACGGCTCCTGTTTTCAGATCGATAAATCCCATCCATGCGGTGAGGAACATATCCGTATCATTTCCCTCACAAAGAGCCTCGTTTGCCAATGTAAAGATCCCGGCCGGAGAAAGTCCGCTGCCCGCTTCAGACCTTATGATCTCTTTCGCTTTCATCATAAACATAGCTCCGGAAATACTTTTTCCGGACACATCGGCAATGAGGAAAGCAAGCGTATCTCCTATCATATAGAAATCATAAAAGTCTCCTCCAACCTCCTTTGCCGCTTCCATGGTCGCGAAAAGCTCAAATTCCTTTCTTTCGGGGAACGGAGGAAAGACTCTTGGCAATGCTGCACTCTGGATATTCTTTGCAGCCTCGAGCTCGGCATCCATTCGCGCTGCTGCTTCCGCGATATAATCCTTCAGTTTGTCGACTGTCGTATTGATATCCGTGGAAAGGAGATCAAACTCATAGGTATCGCGGATTTCGATCTTCTCATCCAGATTTCCCTCCGTGATCTGCGTTAACGAATTGTTCACCTTTACCATGTTTTTAACGATCAGCTTGTGAAGCAGTATGATCAGTGCCATAAAGATGACTGCGAACACCACGATCTCAAGCAGTTCGGATGTTTTTATCAATATATAGATGTTTCTGATCGTTTCCTGTACGGGATAGACACCGATCACATAAACGCTCTGGATCTGATTAATGTTCACATAGCTTTGAACACCGAAGATTTCGCATTCCATACTTTCATAGTAGTATTCCTTCTTCGGGTCTATGCTTATCCCCGAATCCGCAACTTTCTCCCCGGTGTGTTCGTCATGGTAGCTGTTGGTGATGATCATATCGCTGGTGGAGATCAGAAGATATCCGTCCTGCCCGATACGCCTGTTTGTGGCAACATGTTGCGCCTGATGGCTGATGACATAAGAATACATCATTTCTGAAAGGCCGACCTCTATAAAGCCGCTCCCATCAGGAAATCTTACTCCCGCATATTTCATTATGATCGATTCATCAAAGGAATCGCCTCTCAGATCCTGAAGAAAATTATCCGTGCCTTCGTCAAGTAATATCAGAAACTCCGATGCCCGTTCTCCCGAATGCATATCGGCCCCGACGTATTCCGGCACTGAGGATGCGACTATGATGCCCTTCGAATTGACTATGTTGACCTCTACTTCATGACCGGAAAATGTCTCTTGAAGAGCCTTCGAAACAGCCTCCGGATCATCTATGTTTGCTGTAGGGTAATCCGCCATGACCTCTTCAATATATGTCATTAAGGATTCGTCCGCCAGCTCATCTATGTCATTACTCACATCCTCAACATTCTGCTGCACCAGCGACTCTGCCTGGGCTTTGGCCCGTCCCAGAAAAACGGCATGAATGAGCAGAGCCGATACCACGCATGATACCAGGAGGATCACAACCAGCCAGATCGTAATAATGAGTGATATCTTCTTTTTCCTTGATCGGGTGGATGAGTTTTTTTTCATAATTTTTCGATATCCATCACATCCGCCATACCCGTAAAGGTAAATACATCCATCACCGGCCCTGTGACATGAATGATCTTCATGCTGCCCTGCTTTTTCATAACCTTTGCCGTGGACAGAAAGATACGAAGCCCCGCCGATGCTATGTAATCAACCTTTTCAAGATCAAACACCATCTCAGTGATCCCGTCAATGTTGGCCTTCACCGCCTTTTCAAGTTCAGCCGCCGAGGTCGTCCCCAGCTTTCCCTCAACCGCCACAGTCAGTTTCGTGCCGTCGAGATCAGTTGTTACTGTCATTGCAACGGCCCCCTTTATTTACTGAACATATACGATCTTCGACCGGTAGAAGGAGCTGACGATCCGCTCCGCTCCGATGAACATCAGACCGATGGCAAAGATCTTCGGCCATACCTCATTATTCTGAATAAAGATCTGACAGAGCGCCGTGATACCTAAATATGCGATTCCGCTGATCACTCTCCGGTACCATCCGCTTGCCTGCTTCTTTTTCGCTTCCAGCCCTCTGAGAAGGCGCAGTACTCCGGCAATGCCAAATACAGCAACCAGATAGACCATCACAATGGTCGGGGGGATACTCGAGAAAGACAAAGAGAGAAGTCCAATATCCACCATGATCAGTCCTTTGTAGAAGGTGTCCTTGCCGCCCACCATATGGCGTGCCATGGTAAAATAATAGATCAACGACGCGATCCCGATAACCAGAAGAGTCGCACCGAGGAGCAAAATGATGACGAGACGCCCGATTTCCGGCACGTCCCAGAGAATGATCGCTCCCGCGATGATAAGGAGCCCCGATAATATTTTTACGATACGGCTTGCTACACTCATGAGGGCTCTCCTTTCTGCACGTCCTCGACCAGCTTCATATAAGCCTTGATCCCCTTTGTTCCCCATTTCTTATAGTCCGAGGTTACACCGAGTAAATTGTTTCCCGATTTATGGACCCGGTTGGTGACCATACTCTTCTGGGCAAGCGCCGCGAGAATAAACCTGCCCATCGGGGTATCTTCCTTTTCTCCTTCCGGCGCATTGCGGTAAGCCTCCTGATAGTCCGGTATATCAAAATCCGGCACGGTCTCTCCCGAAAGGCTTTCTCCAAATGCCTTCCAGTCTTCACTTGCATCGGTCTGACGTTTCAAAAGGATCGTTTTGATCTTCTCCTGGTACGGTTCAACGACCTTAGTATCATAAGTATCCTTCTCAAACACACCGCCCTCGGCCTTCAGATATTTAAGCGCGTAAATCATCTGACAATAAGCATGCATGAAATCGCTCGGGTTGTCCTTCAGGATCTCTTCATAATCCGCCCATGCCGGCATATACTTATAACGCATGAAGCTATAGTCCGGAAGATGTCCGGCCCTGCCGTGTCCCAGGTTCATCACGGAGGTTTCCTTACTCTGGCGGACACTGTTAACGTAAATTCCCTTTTCCGGATCATCGCCCGCAATAGGGTTCGATCCGAACTTGACCGGCCGCTCGCTTCCATCCGGAAGGATCTCATAAAAGTGATAATTTGTATCGTTGATCACTCGCGAAGGCGTCCCTGCAAAGTTCTGATGCGCCCAGGTATCTGCCAGCACATGCATGGCAAGCCCAGCAGCCTCAAGTCCTTTCCCCTTCACCTGACTGACGGTCTCCACCAAAAGATCCCCGTTGGGCTTGCAGATCAAGTGATATCTTTTCATATATCTTTTTCCGCAGCCCTTCCTCTCGGAATAAAGGTCTCCGGGCAGGAAATGGAAGGAAGCCCAGATCCGGGTCACGTCCTGCTGGGATATGGGATCGCTTCCGGCATCCGCCATTTCCATGGCAAGCATTGTGGTAGCCGCCTCCACGGGTGCTCCTACGCTGCTTAAGACAGGCTTGGTGCACAGGTCTACAAAAAACGCGCTTCTTGCAATACGAAGTGACTCTTCATGCGTATATCCAGCCAGGATCGCAGCAGAATAGGTTCCGTAATAATGAAAATCCTTGTTCATGACGATCCCTCCTCTTTTTCCTCTTCATTCAGCTTTCGTTTCAGTATCCTGACTTTTATACCGGTCACAATGAGCTCGAGGATAACGACTATGGAAGTGACATCGACAATGACAGTAACGATCTCGTCCAACAAGTCATCAACGCCTTTGAAAAGCGCCGGAATCTCAGGCACCACAAAAGCAACCGAGACCACCAGCAGGATAAACGCAACAACTAAATATCCCACGCGGTCCTTTTTTCTTCTCCCCATGCCTTCTTTTCTGGCGGACAGCCCGACACAAATATGCATGAGCAACAGGACACCGATGATAATACCGATGATGATACACACGATCGTAAACGTAGAAACAAAGTAGTCGGCTTTATCCGGTGTAAGAGACGCTTTTACAGTCTCAAGCATCACTATCAACTCATCCTTCTGTAAAAAGATCGTCATGATACCTTTGATCACACTCCATAATCCGAACATGATCACACCGGTACCTACACAGTACAGCAGGTTTTGATTTCTTCGTAATTCTCTTTCCATAATGATCCCTTCTATTTTCCACAAAGATCAGCTCGATTTGGAGGGCAGGTAGGGGATCAGTGCCTCTGCCACATGAGAGATAGGCATGGTCTGTATCCACAGCTTGCCGGGACCGGTGATCACGGTATTGAAAAAGCTCTCTCCTCCGAAAAGCGCATTCTTGACGCCTTTGATCGTTACAACATCTATCTGGCAGGTCTCATCCATCGCTGCCAAAAATCCGGTGGCTACCGTCATCTTTTCTCCCGGCTTCAGATCATACTCTATCGTAGAACCGCTGATCTCAAGGAAAGCAGTTCCCCTGCCGGTAAGCTTGCTCATGATAAAACCTTCGCCGCTGAAGAAGCCGACACTTATTTTCTTCTGGAAAAAGGTGTTGATCTCTACACCAAGCTCCGATGCAAGCCATGCGCTTTTCTGCACGATAAGCCCCTTCTCCGGAGTGATATCTACCGCACGGATCTCTCCCGGGAAGCTTGAGGTAAACGCGATCTGTCCGGGACCGCCTTCCGCAGTATAGATATTCTGAAACATGTGCTCATTTGCAAAAGATCTGGCAAGGGCCTTTCCGAAGCCCCCGCCGGTATTGGTCTCCATCCTCATATTCGGGGTCATCCACGCCATACCGCCGCTTTCCGTCCTCATCGCCTCTCCCGCGTCCACATCGCAGATCACTGCAGGGAGATTGTCACCAACGATCTTGTACTTCATAGCTTTTCTCCTTTCCCTCCGAAAGATGTTCACTATATTAATAATATCTTGAGAATACTATCACAAGCCGTCCGTCATGTAAAATGCTAAGCCTTCATCGCACCATATCTTCTCCATCGCAGCCACGCGCTTTCGCGCGGCCGCAGGTGCTTGCTCCGGGGCAGTTGCAGCACGCCCCGCCCTTTTTCCGCCTTCTGATGATCGATATAACTGCAAAAGCAA
>OMRF01000142.1 GCA_900313435.1 uncultured Lachnospiraceae bacterium
AAAGCTGTCGGCATCGTGATTTCCGCGCAGATAAAAAAAGAGGGTCTGCGGTGCGTTCACGATCGCATCTGTCACAGCCTTCCTCGCGGTAACGCTGAGATTGCCGGTATCAAACAGATCTCCGGCAATCAAAATTGCGTCTATTTCATTTTCGTTTGCGTAATCCACCATGCGCAAAAAGGTTGCAAGGAGCTCCGCCTTGCGTTCCTTTTTCTTTGCGCCGTCTAAATGTGCATTTAACTTGGAATCTAAGTGCAGATCCGCACAGTGAATGATTCTCATATTATCGTACCCAGTATTTGAATTCTTCGTCTGCCATCTTAATGATATCGTTGTTCTTCAGCATCACGGGGAAGTTCGGCTGCAACAGATTGCCGTTTATGTAAGTGTGATTCGTGGAATCGTTGTCGATCACGTAGCACTCTCCGTTGCTGATCTTTAAGGTCATGTGATGACGGCTGATCTTCTTATTGTCCACGATCTGGAAATCGCAATCCGACGCCTTGCCCACGATAAACTCGGTCTTTTCCACATTGACAATGGAATTGGTGCGCATGCGGACCAAAACCGGTACGAAATTCTTGTACTCCATCTGCGCGAGCACCGTGGTCTCCGCTTCTTTTCCCACCTCGACATCCTTGCTCAAGGTATCCTTTTCAAGCTCCAAAAGGAAATTGTAGAAATCCCTGATGGAGAACATGAGTCTGCTGTCAAGGTAGCGAAGGATCTCGTCCACGCAGCCCACGCACTGCATGTCACCGAAGCGCACCTTGCTGATGAAGCTCTGGACAAACTCGGAGATATTACAGTCCGCGAAGTTCTTCTCAATGGGCATATAGATCAGCTGTACCTCGAGACTCGAGATCTCGATGTACATATATTTCGTGTTAAGCAGCACCTTTTTCAAGGGGATATCGTTCTCCTCAAAAAAGATGAGCTGGTTCATGATATTGGAAAGCATGGACAGAAATTCCGGCTTGTAAAGCTGCTTCTTTAAAAACTGGTTTAAGGGCAGTGTCGCCGGGATACTGTAGGAAAGCACGGGCTGACCGTCAACGCTTAACACCTCACAGGTCGTACGGTTTCCCATGAAGGGCCGGTTGATCAGCTTAAACTCCGTCTCGTTGACAAGCGAAAGATCGTCTATTCTGAAATTCAAAGTAAAGACGTCGTAGCTATTCTCTTCTGTCAACATTTCGGTATCCATGATCAACCCTCCTTCTAATTCTTAATTATCTCAGGATCCTAACCGCGCTGTGCTGCGGCACGTCCGGCGCGCAGGCGAAGCTTCGGATCCAGGATTTTCTTTCTGATCCGAAGATGCTCCGGTGTGATCTCCAAAAGCTCGTCCGTATCGATGAAATCGAGTGCCTGCTCCAAGGAAAGCACCTTGGGCGGCGTGAGCTTTAAGGCCTCGTCGGAACCCGATGCACGGGTGTTGGTGAGCTGCTTTTTCTTGCAGACATTCACCTCGATATCCTCCTGGCGCGGGCACTCTCCCACGACCATGCCGCCGTATACCTGCTCGCCGGGACCGATAAACAGTGTCCCGCGCTCCTGCGCATTGAAAAGTCCGTAGGTGATAGACTCGCCGGACTCAAAGGCGATCAGGGATCCGTTGCTTCTGTAGCTCATATCTCCCTTATAGGGCTGATAACCGTCGAAGATGGTATTGATGATACCGTTTCCCTTGGTAGCGGTCAGAAAATCACCTCTGAAACCGATCAGGCCTCTTGACGGGATGGAGAATTCCAGTCTGGTGGTACCGGTACCAAGCGGTGCCATACCCTGCAGTTCTCCCTTTCTCTCGTTTAACATATTGATCACGGTACCGGAAAACTCCTCCGGTACGTCGATCACCGCGATCTCGAAAGGCTCCTGCTTCTTGCCGTTTTCGTCGGTCTTATAGATAACCTCAGCCTTGCTCACGGCAAATTCAAAGCCCTCGCGGCGCATATTCTCGATCAGCACGGAAAGATGCAGCTCGCCGCGACCGGAAACCTTGAAACACTCCGTGGTTTCGGTCTCCTCCACCCGGAGGGAGACATCCGTGTTTAACTCCTTAAACAGCCTGTCACGGATATGGCGGGAGGTGACAAATTTACCCTCCTTGCCGGCCAAAGGCGAATCGTTGACCATGAAATCCATGGAGATGGTCGGCTCCGAAATCTTCTGGAACGGAATAGCCTCCGGGTTTTCCGGAGAACAGATCGTATCGCCGATATGGATGTCCGCGATTCCCGAGATTGCCACTATGGAACCGATACCGGCCTCTTCCACATCTACCTTTGCAAGTCCCTCAAATTCATAGAGCTTGCCGATCTTAACCTTCATCTTCTTGTCGGGTTCGTGGGCATTGACAATCACGCACTCCTGGTTGAGCTTTAATGAACCGTTGTCCACCTTGCCCACGCCGATGCGGCCCACATATTCGTTGTAATCGATGGTAGAGATCAAAACCTGCGTGCCCGCATCCGGATCTCCGGTGGGCGCAGGGATATATTTCAGGATTGTCTCGAACAGAGGCTTCATGTCCGTGCCCGGAGTGTCTGCGGAAAGGGATGCGATTCCCTCCTTTGCGGATGCATATACAAAGGGACAGTCAAGCTGCTCCTCGTTGGCATCGAGCTCTAACAAAAGCTCTAACACTTCCTCCTCGACCTCCGCGGGCCTTGCCTCCGGGCGGTCGATCTTGTTGATACACACGATCACGGCAAGACCGAGCTCAAGCGCCTTCTTCAGAACGAACTTCGTCTGCGGCATGGCGCCCTCGAAAGCGTCCACCACAAGGATCACGCCGTTTACCATCTTCAGCACACGCTCCACCTCACCGCCGAAGTCCGCATGGCCCGGGGTGTCGATGATATTGATCTTGGTGCCGTTATAGGACACTGCCGTATTTTTTGAGAGGATGGTGATACCGCGCTCGCGCTCGATGTCGTTGGAGTCCATCACGCGCTCCGCCACCTCCTGATTCTCCCGGAATACGCCGCTCTGCTTTAAAAGCTCATCCACGAGCGTTGTCTTTCCGTGATCTACGTGTGCTATGATTGCGATGTTTCTTACGTCGTCTCTTGTGATCTGCATTTTAATAATAAACCTCTGTTTCTATTGTCTTTTATCATTCGACACTATAGTTCGGTGCCTCTTTTGTGATCTGAATGTCGTGCGGATGGCTTTCCTTCAAGGATGCCGCGGAGATCTCGATAAACTCTGCCTTCTCGTGCAGCTCCTCAATGGTGCGTGCTCCGCAGTAGCCCATGCCGGCGCGAAGTCCGCCGATCAGCTGGAACACGGTGTCCTCCACCGAGCCCTTGTATGCCACACGGCCTTCCACACCCTCGGGTACGAGCTTCTTCGCGTTTGCCTGGAAGTAGCGGTCCTTGGAGCCGTTCTCCATGGCAGCGATGGAACCCATGCCGCGGTAAACCTTGTATTTTCTGCCCTGAAAGAGCTCGAACTCTCCCGGGGATTCGTCCGTTCCCGCAAAGAGACTTCCCATCATGCAGACATTGCCGCCTGCGGCAAGGGCCTTGGTCACGTCTCCCGAGTATTTGATACCGCCGTCTGCGATCACCGGAATACCGGCGGTCTTTGCGGCGTCATATGCTTCCATAATAGCTGTGATCTGCGGTACACCGATACCTGCAACCACGCGG
>OMRF01000071.1 GCA_900313435.1 uncultured Lachnospiraceae bacterium
AAGAGGAAGCAAAGAAGACCGAAGGGGTAAAGGACTGCACGGTGAACTTCATGACGCTGAAGATGAAGGTGGAATTTGAAGAAGGTGCGGACAGTGACGCTGTGATGCAGGAGGTTCTTAAGAACTGCAAAAAGGTTGAGTCGGATTGTGAGATAAAGTTCTGATCATCTTTTAAGGACAGAAGAAATGACAAAAAAACAGAAAACGATGCTATATCGCATCATCATAACGACAGGACTTCTCATCATATTTCATTTCATTCCGGTTGAAGGGATATACAGATTTTTCCTGTACCTTATCCCGTATCTCATTATAGGCTTTGATATCTTAAGGAAGGCCGTTCATGGCGTCATTAATCTCAAGCCCTTTGATGAGAATTTCCTGATGGCGATAGCCACTCTCGGAGCCTTTGCGATAGCGCTCATAAATAAGAGCGGGGACTATGTCGAGGCAGTAGCCGTGATGCTTTTTTACCAGGTTGGGGAATTCTTCCAATCTGTGGCTGTTGGCAGATCGAGAAAAAATATCAGCGCCCTTATGGATATAAGGCCTGATTATGCTTTTCTAAAAAAAGATGATGGCGAGGTTGAAAAAGTTGATCCCGATGATGTTGAAATAGGCTCTGTTATCATTGTAAATCCCGGAGAGAAGATCCCGATAGACGGCGTCGTGATCGATGGAAGGAGTACGCTTGATACAAAGGCTCTTACGGGTGAGAGTGTTCCAAGGACCGCGTCAAAAGGCGATGAAGTGATAAGCGGCTGCATCAATATGACAGGCGTTCTTTCCATAAGGACTACGAAGGAATTTGGTGAATCTACTGTTTCAAAGATACTTGAGCTGGTTGAGGATTCCACCTCAAGGAAGTCAAAGTCGGAAAACTTCATCACAAGGTTCGCGCGGATATATACTCCTGCTGTTTGTTTAAGCGCTCTCGCGCTTGCAGTCATTCCTCCGGTCATCAATATAATATTGGGGAATTTCCCCGCGTGGAGTGATTGGATCTACCGGGCTCTTACATTTCTAGTCATAAGCTGTCCATGCGCGCTTGTGATCAGCATTCCGCTTTCCTTCTTTGCGGGGATCGGAGGCGCAAGCCGGGAAGGTGTTCTCGTGAAGGGCTCAAACTTTCTTGAGGCACTTTCAAAGACTAAAACAGTCGCTTTTGACAAGACCGGTACCATGACGAAGGGGGTCTTTGAGGTTACTGCCCTACATCATTCGACGATCGATAAAGAGAAACTCCTCTTTTTCGCTGCCCACGCGGAGAGCGCTTCAAGCCACCCTGTGGCAAAAAGCATCATAAAGGCTTACGGGAAGGAGATAGATCAGTCAATAGTTTCCGATGTTGAGGAGATCGGAGGAAACGGGATCAGCGCAAAGGTTGACGGGCATCTTATTGCTCTTGGAAACGGCAGGCTGATGGAAAGGCTTAATGTTTCCTACATGGAGTGCCACAGCGTCGGGACCATTATCCATATAGCGATAGACAATGAATACTGCGGACATCTTGTGATAGCGGATGTGGTAAAGGATAACGCTGCCGAAGCAGTTCTCGCGCTCAAGAAAGCCGGAGTGAAAAGGACAGTAATGCTGACGGGAGATTTGAAGAGTATTGGAGAAGAAACAGCAAGGGCGCTCAATATCGATGAAGTCCGTTCAGATCTTCTTCCGAACGAAAAGGTTGAGGCTGTAGAGAAGCTCCTTTCCGAGAAGCAGAGTGAAAAGGATATAGTCGCTTTCGTCGGCGATGGCATAAACGATGCGCCTGTGCTTGGACGTGCTGATATCGGGATCGCAATGGGGGCGCTTGGAAGCGATGCGGCAATAGAGGCATCGGACATAGTACTTATGGATGATGATCCGATGAAGATCTCAAATGCGATCCGCATCTCAAAGAAGTGCATGAGAATAGTCTATGAGAATATCTGGCTTGCTATCGGGATAAAGCTTGCTTGTCTTTGCTTAGGGGCTCTTGGAATAGCTAACATGTGGCTTGCAATATTTGCGGATGTCGGTGTGATGATAATCGCGGTGCTTAACGCCATAAGGGCGCTTTTTGTAAAAAAGCTCTGATGGGAGGAGTTTTGGATGAAGCTTAACGAAGAAGATCTTTATGATCTCGCTGAAATTTTCAAGATATTCGGGGATTCAACAAGGATAAGGATACTCTATGCTCTTTTTGAAAACGAGCTTTGTGTTGCGGACATAGCTGAGAACCTATCAATGAACCAGTCTGCCGTATCGCACCAGCTTCGGTATCTGAAGACCAACCGGCTCGTCAAGGCAAGGCGTGACGGGAAACAGGTATTTTACTCACTCGATGACGAGCATGTGAGGTCCATTATCCTCGCAGGCGCGGAGCATCTGAAGGAGTGAAGGGGCTACGCATAGCTGCTCCTTAGGACTCGCGCCGGATTGGTGTGCGGCAATTCATTTATTGATCAGGCGGCGCTCGTATGCGGGTCAATCATGCTCCGCTTTTCAATCAGGAGGCGTTCGTATGCGGAGAAGCTATGCTTCGCTTTGAAAATGGACCCTAACCCCGTCCCGGGGGTCTAATGACGACGTTCAGGAACCGAAGCATTGATCCGATAAGGAAAGTTCCAAAGTATATTCCGATGATCCACATGATGGTTGTCGGTACAGACTGCTCATAGACCAGAAGAAAGGGGTAGGGTCCTCTCAAAACATAGGCTGCGTTTAATATCAGCATTGTTATTCCGTAGATCAAAGTCGGGAGCGTTGAGAGAAAATTGTCCTTTAATGACAGCCTTTCCCCTTTCTCAAAACAGATGAAAGAGATTGCGGAGATCAGCGGACAGAGAGTATGGTGAAATTTGAGATGCTCTGAGATCATGACCTTGTAAAGCCCTACGTATCGGGAGAGCACAAAGAGAGAGATGATAAATGTGATGGAAAGCATGATGGTTACAATGTAGCGGAACATCATAAGCCATTTTGGAAGAAAAGAACTCTCTTTATTCCTGAAGATATAGATCAAAACAAGTATTCCGGCGATGAGAGCCAGAAGATTTGAGAGACGTGTATAGTAGACCAACATGTCGGTCGTAAATCCGTCTCTCCAGATCAAATAAACAAAGGATATCGCTTCTAATATTATGATGAGCAGATTGGAGATAGTTGCAGCTTTCTTTCTCATAAATATGCTCCTATGATTTTGGACCCCCGGGACGGGGTTGGTGGTCCATTACGCCTGATGAAAGCGAAGCATGACTGCTCCGCATACGAGCGCCGCCTGAAGGAAAAACGGAGTATGATTGAGCCGCATGCGAGTGACGCCTGATCAATAAATGAGTTGCAGCACATCAATCCGGAACGAGCTTTAAGGCTCAATCATACGAAGTGCCTCTAAGGGTCAATCATGCGTAGCAGTTCATATGCTTCATCAGCGCTTCGAAGGTTTCGTC
>OMRF01000385.1 GCA_900313435.1 uncultured Lachnospiraceae bacterium
CTGGAGGAGCTTTCATATTATGTATATCATAATGTGTGGCTTCTTTCCGCGGATTTCATGAGCGTGTCCCTTGTGAACTGGATAGATCGTGAATTAGCCCTCCATTCCCTTTCGGAAAGGCTCGACAGGATGATTCAGGACAGCGCTCCGCTTTCACTTTTTGTCGCCGAGATACTGACTTTTGACGGGTATCTTACGAAGGGGGAGATCAGGGAAACACTGTCGATCATCAATTCCTTCGAGAACAAGTCTGAGGCCGAATGTAAAAAACTTCGGGCTGACAGGCTGATGGAGAGCGGACGCGTAGTGTCAGCAATCTTTGAATACCAGAGCCTCCTTGAAAGCAAGGAAAATCTCTCAAATTTACTTTGCGGGGACATCCTTCACAATCTCGGAGTGGCTCTTACGAAGCTGTTTTTCATGGAGGAGGCCGCGGACTGCTTTAAGAGTGCCTACGAAGCGAACAGGAACAGGGAATCGCTCAATGCCTACCTGCTTTCGCTTATTCTCTCAGGTAATGAGGAAGAATTCAAAAAAGAATCAAAGAGATTCCTTCTTTCCGATGAGGAGATCAGGAAGCTCCATTCAAAGGTGGACAACCTCATGTATGAAGGAAGATCAAAGGATTTTTCAGAGAGGCTTGACAGGCTGAAAAGTGATAATTCAGATATTGATTCCTATAATGCCGAACTTTCAAATATCATAAAGGATGCTGAGGAAGAGTACAGGAAGATCTGCAGGTTATGATTTTCAGAAAAAGAAAAAAGAAAAAGGAAGCAGGCGAAGGCGCCTTTGAAAGGACCCTGCGAGAGATCAAGGCAATAGATGACTGGGGTGATCGAAATAAGATCGAGCAGTATATCCTTGACTCCTGCGAGCAGATCGTATCTCTCACCAAAGAGATAGAGGGAGAAAAGGCACAGATAAGGATAATGGATTCCTATCTTGAGGATACCGATAAGATCTCCTCACTTCCTCCAGAGAAAAGAAAGGAACTTTCCGAAACCGCATCAAAGATTGTTGCTCTTGAGCGCTCGAGAAGCGAATATCAAAAGAGTGAAAAAAAGATCTCGGACGCCGATTTTCTCATGATGCAGGAAAACGAAGAGTCTGTCCCCGAGATGATCCTTCGGATGCAGGACAATGAAAAGTATTATGACAAGATCAGGCGTGAGATGGCAGCCCTTGAGGGCGAGAAGGCCGAGTACGAATATGAACTCGAAGATAACAGGAACTTCGACAGGAAACTCAAAAAGCTCTCCGTCTTTGTGCTCATAGTTTTTGCCATAGTCTTCACGGCGATAATAGTCATAGACCAGACTACACGCTTTGACGCTTCAGCATTCTTTTTGATCTTCCTCTTTCTGGGGGCTGTAATAGGGATAGCGATCTTCCTTCGGCAGTCATCACTCCAAAAGGAAAGAAGAAAACTGATAAGGCAGTTAAACCAGACTATCTCCTTACTCAATGTTGTCAGGGTGAAGTACGCGTCGATAGTGAAGGCGGTAGAATCCCAGAAGGAAAGATACAATGTAAAGACGGCCTATGAATTGAACGGCCGCTGGGAGAGGTATCTTGAGGCAGTAAGGGAGAAGAACCAGTATCTTTCCGATAATGACGACCTTGAGTATTATTCGAATAAACTGATGCGCCTGTTGTCGCCGCTGAAGCTGTATGACAGGAGGATATGGCTTTCCGTTCCGGGAGCGCTTATCAAGCAGAGCGCCATGGAAAATGTTAAGAAGAACCTTTGGGCGAGACGATCAAAGATAGTGAGCGCTGTAAACTTAAACCGTGAATCCGTACTCAGCGAACGGGATGAGATCAACCGGCTCATGAAGGAGCATGATTATTATGTTCCGGAGATACTTGAGATAATAACCTCCGTTGACAAACTCTGCGGAGTGAAAACTTCAAATGCCAAGAAAGGATGAAGATAATGTCTGAAACAGTACGTACCCGCTTTGCTCCTTCACCTACAGGGAGAATGCATGTCGGAAACCTGAGGACTGCACTGTATGCCTGGCTTATAGCACGGCACTCTCAAGGTCAGTTCATACTCCGTATAGAGGATACTGATCAGGAGAGATATGTAGAGGGAGCTGTAGACATCATATACAGGACATTAAAGGAAACCGGTCTCGACTGGGATGAGGGACCGGACATCGGTGGAGGGTGTGGTCCCTATGTCCAGAGCGAGAGGCAGGAAAATGGAATTTACCTTGAATACGCTAAAAAGCTCA
>OMRF01000058.1 GCA_900313435.1 uncultured Lachnospiraceae bacterium
ACCTGCTCAAGGGTGGACTTCGTCCATTCGCTCTCCTTGTCCGTCATTTCTATAAATTCCGTATTGGCCTTGATCACGGCAAGAGGAGTCTTTAATTCGTGAGAAGCATTCGTTATGAATTTCTTCTGGCGCTCCGCATTTTTTATGGCAGGCTGGATAGCCTTCCATGAGAAGACCCTGACAAGAAGGTAGGTGATGAAAAGGCCGACGATGCAGACCATCAGGGTAAATGAGAATAATGCGAACATAAGGTAGATGGCGTCCTGGTGGTTGAGGCACACGGTCAGGGTATTTCCGTTTGAGAGAGTCGCATTCCGGTAATAATAGATACCGAAGCGCCCGCGGGTGTTGCCTGTTGAATGGGCGATCCTGCCGAGTTCAAGTGCTTCTTCATCCCCGAGACTGTCGAGGTTCATGATGTGGATTCTGACGGCCTCATCATTATTGTTGAATTCCACCGTGAATACCCTGGTTCCCTGCAAAAGACCGCTCCGAAGCAGGGAGAATCCATAGAAGGGCCGCCCCTCAAAGCTCTCGCCGGGGTTAAAATTATCGTCGTCGTCGGAAAAGAGTTCGCTGATGTTGATGGGAAGGGGGCCTTCGCCGGAGTTTTGTTCCTTCAGGATAGCGTTGTCATAGCTTTTCACAACGGTGTTTAAGGAATTGTATGCCTGATTTCTCGAATAGGAGACTATGAGGGCTCCTGCCGCTATGGCGATGAAAAGCATAACGAGGACGATAGCGGTCATCGCGATCGCTATGAAACGCTTTCTCAGTCTTTTGATCTCACGTGATTCCAAAGGCTTACTCCTCGTCTTTTGCTTTCAGGGTGAAGTGTCCTCCCTCCTCACCGTCAATGATGAGAGAGGATGAGATGGAAGAAAGCTTGGCCCGAAGGTATGAGATGTATAAGAACACCGCTTCGTCCATCTCTTCCTTCGTATCCGGGACTCCGTCTTTGTCGGCGTCGTTGTCCTGCCAGAGCTGCGCATATATATCATCCGAATCAAGCCCGGCGGAAGCTGCCTTTATAAGCTCCTCTATCAAAAGGAATTCCTTCGGTGATAGCCTCACTGTATTTGTGGAGGTCATTGAATAGTCGTCTGACCTGAGCGTTATGTCAAAGTAGGAAATATCTTCAGGAGGGGCAGTGGCCTCCTTTGTGCGTATCAGGGCGCGGACTCTTGCGATCAGCTCCTTCATCGCAAAGGGCTTTGAAAGATAATCATTCGCTCCGAGATCCAGGCCCGCCACCTTGTCGTCGACCTCAGCCTTTGCAGTCAGCATAAGGACGGGAGTGTTGTCGCCGCGGCTTCTGATCTCTGAAAGAACGGTAAGCCCGTCCTTCTTCGGCATCATGATATCGAGTATTATGGTGTCATATCTGTTTGCGTTCTTTTCAGCGAAGAGGGAGGCTTCTTCTCCGTCGAGGGCGCTCTCCACCTCATACCCTTCGTGGGTAAGCACAGCGGTCACGACCTTGTTCAGATCCTTCGTGTCCTCTGCGAACATTATCTTTTTTTTGCTCTCCATTAGTTTTCGTCCTCCATCTTTCGAATCATGTCACGGATGGTCTGCATGGAGATATCCGTTGAGGCGAGCTCGTCCGCGCAGCGCTTCAGCTCAGAGGTAATGAGGGAGAGTGATTTCCCTACCTTCTTTTTGTATTTGATCTGGTGCTCAAGAGCTGCCCAGGTGTCCATCGATATGGTGCGAAGCTGTAATTCTATGAAGAAGCCTTCGTTCTTTATTATCATGTGGTAGCTTCTGTAGCCGTTCGGCTTCGCGTTTTTGATATAGTCTTTTTCCTCAACGATCGTGAAGTCTTCGTTTTGTACGATGAGATCGCGTATGAGATAGACATCGCTTCTGAAGGCGCAGACTATACGGATCCCGATTGCATCGCTAAGGACACTTAAGGCCGATTCCTCTGTCTCGGGAAGACCCTTTCTCATGCATTTTTCCCGCATAGAGGAATCTGATTTGATCCTGTATGAAAGATGTTCCACCGGGTCGTCGTTGAAGATGGGGGTGAGTCCCTGACGAAGACCGTTGATGAAAGCGACTGTATTTTTCAGGACGCGCTCCATTTCAGGATAGGCGTCGCCGTAAATGGTATTATTGTTCATGGCAAAAAGGATAACATAAAAAAGTGAATAAACTGTGATGAAATTATAGCACACTAGTTTAAGTGAAATTTAAACTGTTTCATTGATTTTTTGGGGCGTGTGGGCTATGATTGTACGGCGGTCTTATGCAATCGCGCATTTAGAATAATAGGAGGTTTATGATGACAAGAAAACTGGTTCTCATCAGGCACGGCGAATCCGTATGGAACAAGGAAAATCTCTTCACCGGCTGGACTGATGTCGATCTTTCCGAGAACGGAGAGAAGGAAGCTGACAACGGAGGCGCTCTCTTAAAGGCTGAGGGTTATTCCTTTGATATCGCGTTCACATCCTATCTGAAGCGCGCGATACATACCTGCAACCGCGTGCTTGCGGCTCTTGACGAAGAGTATATTCCCGTTATCAAGTCCTGGAGACTGAACGAGAGGCATTACGGTGACCTTCAGGGAAAGAACAAGTCAGACGCTGCCGCTAAGTGGGGCGATGATCAGGTAAAGATCTGGAGAAGATCTTACGATACTCCGCCGAAGGCTCTCGATCCCGATGATGAAAGGGCACCGAAGAACCAGAAGGTTTACGCAGGCGTAAGTCCCCGTGAGCTTCCGCTCACAGAGTGCCTTAAGGATACGGTAGCCCGCGTTGTGCCTTATTATAATGACAGGATCGTTCCCCACATCATAAAGGGTGAGAACGTTCTTATAGCGGCTCACGGAAATTCACTCCGCGCGCTCGTGAAATATCTTGACAATATCTCTGATGAGGAGATCACAGAGCTCAATATCCCGACGGCTGTTCCGCTCGTATATGAGCTTGACGAGAATCTGAACGCCGTAAAGCATTATTATCTTGGTGACCAGGAGGCGATCAAGGCGAAGATGCAGGCGGTCGCAAACCAGGGAAAAGCAAAATAAAAAGTCTTAAATATGGCACTTATTAATTATTTTAAAGGAGGTATTTGAAATGCCGGCATTTGTTGATCCTATCGAAAAAGTTGTTGCCCGTGAGGTCATCGATTCCAGAGGAAATCCGACCGTTGAGTGCGACATCTACACAGAGAGCGGCGCTTTCGGACGCGCTATCGTTCCTTCAGGCGCATCCACAGGTGAGAGAGAAGCAGTAGAGCTTCGTGACGGTGACAAGAGCCGTTTCGGCGGAAAGGGCGTTCTCAAGGCTGTCGCAAACGTAAATGAAAAGATCGCTGACAAGATCATCGGCCTCAACGTTTTTGATCAGGCTCTTATAGACAAGACAATGATCGATCTTGACGGAACAGAGTTCAAGAAGAACCTCGGTGCAAACGCTACGCTTTCCGTATCACTTGCTGTTGCCCGCGCTGCTGCTGATGCATGCGGACTTCCGCTCTACAAATATCTCGGCGGACCTAACGGCAAGGTACTTCCCGTTCCCATGATGAACGTTTTGAACGGCGGAAAGCATGCTGACGGAACCGTTGATATGCAGGAATTCATGATCATGCCCATCGGCGCGAAGACCCTTCGCGAGGCAATCAGAATGGGCGCTGAAACCTTCCACGCATTAAAGAAGGTATGCGCTGAGAGAGGCTACGCAACAAGCGTAGGTGATGAGGGTGGTTACGCTCCTTCCTGCAAGAACGGAAATGAGGAGCCCCTTGAGATGATCGTCGAGGCTATGAAGGCAGCAGGCTATGAGCCCGGCAAGGACATGGGAATCTGCATGGATCCCGCTTCTTCTGAGTTCTATGATAATGACAAGAAGGTTTACAACCTCTCCCGTTCAGGCGAAGGCGTAAAGACCTCTGATGAGATGATAGAGCTCTATGCAGGCTGGGTTGAGAAATATCCCATCATCTCCATCGAGGACGGCCTTTCAGAGAACGACTGGGATGGCTGGAAGAAGCTTACCGAGAGACTCGGCGACAAGATCCAGCTCGTTGGCGACGACCTCTTTGTTACGAACACGACGTTCATCAAGAAGGGTATCGAGCTTGGCGTTGCAAACGCAGTCCTTATCAAGCTCAACCAGATCGGAACTCTTACAGAGACCCTTGACGCTATCGAGATGGCAAAGGAGCACAACTACACCGCAGTTGTATCCCACAGGTCAGGCGAGTCTGAGGACTCCACCATCGCTGATCTCGTTGTTGCGACAAACGCAGGCCAGATCAAGACAGGCTCCATGAGCCGTACAGACCGTATCGCGAAGTACAACCAGCTCATGAGGATAGAGGAAGAGCTTGGCGATGTAGCGCAGTACAGAGGAAAAGAATCCTTCTACAACGT
>OMRF01000202.1 GCA_900313435.1 uncultured Lachnospiraceae bacterium
GAACGCCCCGTTTCAATGAGAAGACCGGCGTATTCTGTATACATGGTGTAATAGTCAACGTACAAGAATCCCTGTATCAGCTGCACCAGAGGAGGGATAGAAAGGATGAGAAAACTTTTCTTCGTGAGCTCCTCTGCGGGAAACCTGCAGACTTTGTGAAAGAAGAATACCGTTATCGAAAGCAGTGCGGAAAGAAAGGCCACATTTTCGAACTGGATGATTACAAAAGCTCTTATCGTGGCATCCACATCACTGATTATCCTCTCTGAAGAGTAGAACGCGTCTGAAAGGAAGCTGTTCTGCTCCGAGGACATACGGACAGCTATATAGGTGACGGTGTAATAAGACAGGGAAAGAAAAAGGCTCCTTAAAGGATATCTTCTTTCCAAAACAAAGATAATGAGAAATCCCCCAAAGACCCGGGTAAGAAAGCTAATGCCCCTTGGCGGCTGGAGATCCTCCGGTAAAAGACAGAACACAGAAAGCAGTAATGAGTACGCGCCGGAGAGCCAGAAGAAGGACAGGAGTTTTCTTTTCATATAGGGTCTGCACAGCGCGAAGAAAAAGATGCCTATGACAACAATAGTGAGAACCTGTTGAGCAGACACCACATTATCTATCAGGGAGAGATAAGGATTGTCATAAGAGGAGACAGCGCCTTCTGTCATTCATATCCTCCTTTTATCCTGTCAATATAGGCACGGACGAAGGAGGAATATTTCTTCCGTGACAGAGGAACTCTTACATCGTCCAAAAGAAGGACGTCACTCGCATCATAACTCCTGACATAGGAAAGGTTTACAAGAAAGGACCTGTGGCAGCGAAAGAAGCCCTTTCCAAGCTCTTTCTCAAGATCCGAAAGTCTTCCGTAATACTCCCTTTCTCCGGTCTTTGTATGAAGCCTTATTATCCTGTTAAAGACCTCGGCGTATATTATCTTTGAAAACTGGATCTCAAGGGGCCTCCCGTGGATCTCTATGGAGAGAAACTTTTCGCTGCTTTTCCTTTCCATAGCCTTTGAGATGGCATCATATATTTCCTCGTCCTTTACCGGCTTTACAAGATAACGGAAGGCCTCTACCTCAAAAGCCTCAAAGACCTTGTCGGTGAAGCCCGTAAGGAAGATAATGGAAACCTTCCTGTCACGGAGCCGTATCCGCCTCGCGGTCTCAAGGCCGTCAAGTCCCGGCATTTCGATATCAAGAAAGATAATGTCTCCGAAGTCCAAAAGAGAGAGGAGCTCCTGACCGCTTTTGCATTCCACGACCTCTGCTCCTTTATATCTGCTGCTTATCCTGCAGCGGATTTCCCTTGTGGTATTCGGATCGTCATCGCACAGGATTATCTTCAAAATGCCCTCCTCCAAAAACTATTACTCCTGTTATTATTTCGGAGAAAGCTGCTCTTCTGATAAGCACCGTGTTGTGAGTGGTGTGCTTTTTGTTGTGAATGGAGGAACAATGATTTTGGGCTGAATACCGTTCACTACAGAAACGGGGCTGTTGACGCAAGAGCCCTTTTTTTATTGGAAAAATGGTGCGATATTAAGGGCAAAGAGGCGGTTTCTCTTTATTATGCATGGATGCGTTTTAGTTCAAAGGAATGAAAGGAGCAAAAGAATGGCAAATTCGATTTTTGGCTCAGTGGAAGGCCTTGCCGGAATGCTGAGCGATTACAATTCCATCAAAAACGGAAGCTATGGAAAGCTTATGAAAAAGTACTACGGTACAAGCGTTTCGGGCTCAAGTACAAGTGATGGCACAAAATCCAAAGGATCTTCAGGGGTTCTTGAAAAGATCCTTGAGGAAAAGAAAAATCCGAAGGTATCTGAGGAGGCGGAAAAAAACAACTCGATGCTGACTTCATCTGTGGGGTTATTAAAGAACGCTGTTTCTACCCTGCAGAAGTCTGACACTTTTGAGGATCAGAAGGAAAGCTCCGGCAGCACTTCCTCCACGGGAAAGGAAAAGACCGAGAGCGCTCTCAAGAATTTCGTGTCCAGCTATAACGACGCTCTTACCGCCTCAAAGCGCTCAACGATGACAAACGTATCCTCGAATATCGCAGGGATAATGAAGGCGATCGACGGAAATTCGGAAAAGCTGAAAGAAATAGGCATTACCCAAAATAATGACGGTACCTTGAATTTCAATGAGAAGCTACTTTCGGATGATGAGCTTGACAAGGTAAAGGAGCTTTTCTCCGGAGATGACGCATTGAGCTTTGGCTCAGCCGTCGCAAGCAGGCTGAACAGGGTGTCGGTCTATGACAACAGTGCTTCTTCGAAAACTGCAGCGGAAAGCGCGAAGGAAAAGGCAGAGACTATAGGCTCCTCAGACAGCCTCGTTTCGAGCATCGACAGCCTGATGTCGGAGAAACTTGACTTAGACAGTATGCTTTCTGAAACAAAGAGTTTCATCAAATTCTATAATGCTACCCTTGATAGCGCAAAGAAAAGCACTGTCTCCGGCGTCACATCGAATCTTCTTGCCATGAAGGAAAAGACGGCTAAGCATTCAGGCGACCTTTCAAAGCTCGGGATCACACAGGGGGCCGATGGGAAATTATCAATAAATGAAAACGCCTTTAAGAAAGCAGATATGAAGCAGATCCGTGACACTTTCAAAAAATATGGTTCGGATATCAGGACAAATGCTTCGCTTCTTAATTACTATTCTACCTTAGGGAGTACTCCGCAAAGCTCATATTCCTCATCCGTAACTTATACGTCCACAAGCGATATCGTAAGCAGCCTTTACAAGAACTACGCATGACTGCTCCTTTGTGCAGGCTCTTAAC
>OMRF01000067.1 GCA_900313435.1 uncultured Lachnospiraceae bacterium
AAAGCTTTGAAGCCGTCTTTTATTATCAGCTGTATCAGCCATAAATGATCCTTCAAAAAAGCAGATATTAACAGAAACGCTAATATTATACTACAATGTGCCTTTGCAAGGAAGGCACTCCCCCCTTCTCCTGAAAAGCAACATATATTATAATGAGGTGTCCTTAGAACAAGGCTTTCTGAAAGGAGCTACCAAAAATGAATACGGTCGTAAGAAACGAAAAGAAGCAATATGAATTTGTCTCAATAGATACGGCAAGCCCTTGCAACGCAAGGTGCATCTTCTGCTTCAACGACTGGGCAAATATAAAAGGCGCTCTGATGGAGCCTGAGGTTTTTGAAAAAACGCTCCCGCTTCTTGATATGACAGGCTATGACGGTTTCTATGTCTCGTGTCTCTTTGAGCCTACTTTAAATCCCAATTTCACAAAGATCCTTTCAATGATCCCGGAAGCAGGAAAAAATAAAGCCTTCTTTACAACGAATCTTGTAAAAAAGCTGTCCGAGGATGAGCTTCTTGCTTTTTCAAAAGCAAATCTCGACCACATCAATATCTCACTTGAGACCTATGACAGGACGCTCTATGACAGGCTCACGGGGACGAAGGGGAGTCATTTTTATGAAAATCTCGAAAGGCTTTCCGTCCTTTCAAAGGAAAACGGAATGAAGATCCGGCTCATAACAATGATACTGAAAAGCAATATCGATGAGCTCCCCACTCTTATCAAAAGGTCGAGGGAAGAGATCTCTCCGGTCCGCCACGAGCTTCGGACACCTTATTATTTCAAGGCTTCCGATGCGCAGATGGATGTTGCGGAAAATGACCTTCTGACGAGAAAGGAGCTTGACGAAAAGAAAGAAGCCCTGATCGCCGCTGCAGGAGGGGATGAAAACATTATCATCGATCTTTCAAATGACCTTGAGAGCTTCAAAAAGAAAAGGGCGGAGGATTTTGACACCCATGTCACGAACTCATGCGAACGCCCCGGGAGCGCAAATTACAGGGTCCGTATAGAGTCGGACGGTACCGGACATTTCGGTCATCGTGCTGAAACAAAGGAACTCTTTGACCTTCATGATCTAAATGATCCGGGGCAGTATTTTATTGATGCCCTTATAAGGCTTCAATCTCTTGAAGCGTCAAATTACTTTTTGGGTGAGATCACAGAAAAAAAGAAGGGCTTATTCTCCTTTGGAAAGAAAAAGGATGAAGCCCTTAAAGATCTTACGCTTCCGGTCACACTTTTAGAAACCCGCACTCCTTCATCACTTGATGAAGCTGTGCTTTTTGACGGGCGGTTTTTACACCTTTCCGGCTGGGAAGCTTTCTCTTTGAGAAACAATAACGTATCAGGACAAAGGATGCTCCTCATAAAAGATCATGATCGCTTTATCGCATTTAAGCCCTTTACAACAGAGCGGCCCGATGTGGCAGCCGCCCTCTCCGACGATAGCCTTAAAGACAGCGGCTTTTACCTGGTGATAGACACAGAGGGGCTTTCAGCTATCGAAGAGCTTTCCCTTTACAGCGCAGTTTCAGACGGGGAAAAGATAATCGCAGAGCAGATAGCGTAAGGGCTTTACGCGCCAAGCTTGGACTCGATCGTCTTTTTGGACGGATGACGCTGTTTCTCTGCCGTGTCTTCGTCCTTTGATGTCGGGTACACTACCTTTAATCCCATACTCCTTACCATCTCCGCGCAAGCATGAGACATCTTGTATTTTTCTTCTTCACCGTCAAGTATCGGCTGCATACCGTCATGATAAAACAGGTTGTCATGAAGGAACTCGGAATACTTTGAGACTATATGCTTATAAAGGCTCTTAAATGAAGTAAAACCAAGCTTTGCTGCCATATGCAAGACCAGACTTTCCTTAAGCTCTTTTTGAGCGGCCTTGCTTTCCGCCAGGTCTCTTCTGGCGCGCTTTTTGTATGCTTCCTGGTTTTCATCCCCCTTCTGATCATCAACGACAAGATCCGAGAGTTCTACCAGGTTAAAGAAATCCTCCGCACTCTTTTTCATGGCGGCGTCCTTCATGAGATAGTCCGCAAGCTTCGAGGTCATTGAGAGTCCAAGGGAGATGCCGCCCCAGGCCAGTGAACCCGCAGGTCCCAAAAATTGCGAGGCAAGCGTTCCCGCATTGGTAACTGCAGAAAATGCGGTGCCTACGATCTTTCGCTTTTTGTTGTTGAGCTCCAGGTTCGAAAGCCCATTCATATAGGTTTCGTCGTTTCCCTTAAGATTCAGATCACTTGCCTTAATGTCCGACTTTATGTGGTGTATAAGGTGTACACCCTGCACCAGGGCATCCGCTCCATTTACCGCAAGCCCTGCCACTGCAACGGCGATATTAGCCTTCTTTGCATTGGCTTTCATCGAATCAACCGCGTCCTTTACATCCTTGGCCCCCATCATGACGTCCGTGGACTTTTGCGCAAATTGAATATTTTTGAGTCCTACAAATGTAGTCGTCACCCCGGATAGCAGTCCGTGTGTTGTCTGTGCCGCCATCAAAATCTCATCCGCCTTTGAGTAATCCCCGCTATTGATGGCGTCATTTGTCTTTTTTATCGACGTAAGGGTTCCGATGAGAGCATGGACCCCCTTTAAGGTCATAAAGGCTCCGGTCGTGTAATTGGCTACATCAAGGCCCGTTCCAATAGCACTTATCTTCGCCGCG
>OMRF01000093.1 GCA_900313435.1 uncultured Lachnospiraceae bacterium
AAGGACGATGAACGAAAATAAGCTATTGACATAAACGTTCTGACCGTGCTATTATCTTCAAGCGCGTTTTAGGCGTTTATTTTTTTTGCAACTGAACATGGAAGGTAGCTGAGGTAGGATTATGCGTACAAAGATCACTCTCGAGTGCACAGAATGTAAGCACAGAAATTACAATACTACAAAGGAAAAGAAGGAGCATCCTGACAGGATGGAGACAAAGAAGTACTGCCCCTTCTGCAGAAAGCACACGATGCACAAGGAAACGAAATAAGGGGTATTCATAATGGCAGAGGCAAAGGAAAAGAAAAAGCGTTCCATAGGTGCCTGGTGGAGCGGTATCAGATCAGAGTGGAGCAAGATCGTATGGCCCGACAGAAAGAAGGTCGGACGCCAGACGGTTGCGACTATAGTAGTTTCCGCAGTGATCGCCATTCTCATAGTTTTCTTTGATATGGTAATTAGATACGGTGTCGACCGTCTCATGACTCTTGGGGGTTAATGCATATGGCTGAACCTCATTGGTATGTGGCGCATACGTATTCGGGCTATGAAAACAAGGTGAAGGTGAATATCGAGAAAGCGATAAAGAACCGTCATCTTGAGGAACAGATCTTTGAAGTCATGGTCCCGATGCAGGATGTCGCGGAAATGAAGAACGGTAAGAAAAAGACCGTTTCAAAGAAGATGTTTCCCGGCTATGTGCTCGTGAATATGATAATGAATGATGACACCTGGTATGTCGTCAGGAACACCCGCGGTGTTACGGGCTTCGTTGGCCCCGGTTCAAAGCCTGTCCCTCTTTCGGAGGCGGATATGAGACATCTGGCGGGAAGCGCTGCAGCATCCCTGGGCGAGCCGGAGGAGCTGGTCGTGGATTTCGCGGAAGGCGATACGATCACTATCGTAGGCGGCGCGTGGAAGGGCACGAGTGGTGTAGTCCGTGCGATGAACAATTCAAAGCAGACTGTCACCATAAATGTGGAGCTCTTTGGAAGAGAGACGCCGGTGGAGATAGGCTACGCCGACGTTCAGAAAATGAGATAAAGCTCCCATCCGTGACTGTACGCTGTGCCGGCTTGCCGGCAAAAGCGCACAGTCACGAGATGGGGCAACCACATGAGCACGAAGGCCGACAGGCCGGAGTGCGAATGCGGTGCGGATCGCGAAGCGAGCCGAGCTTTATATATTAACAGTGGAAGGGTAAAACCGTTTGACCACAAGGAGGTAAAACATGGCAAAGGCAGGAAAGAAGTATGTTGACGCCCTGAAAGGCTATGACAAGTCAAAGCTTTATGACGTCGACGAAGCAATGAAGCTTGTTAAGCAGAACGCGAAGGCGAAGTTTGACGAGACAGTTGAGGTTCACATCAGGACAGGCTGCGATGGCCGTCACGCTGAGCAGCAGGTCAGAGGAGCGGTAGTGCTTCCTCATGGAACCGGAAAAACAGTCCGCGTCCTCGTATTCGCAAAGGATCAGAAGGCTGATGAGGCAAAGGCAGCAGGTGCTGATTTTGTAGGTGCTGATGATCTCATTCCGAAGATCCAGAACGAAGGCTGGTTTGAGTTCGATGTTGTTATCGCAACCCCCGATATGATGGGTGTTGTAGGACGTCTTGGACGTGTGCTCGGACCCAAGGGCCTCATGCCGAACCCCAAGGCTGGAACAGTCACGATGGATGTTGCAAAGGCGATAGAAGATGTTAAGGCAGGTAAGATCGAGTACCGTCTCGACAAGTCAAACATCATTCACTGCCCCATCGGAAAGGCTTCCTTCTCAGAGGCGGATCTTACCGACAACTTCAACGCTCTTATGGGCGCGGTTGTGAAGGCTCGTCCTTCAAGCCTGAAGGGAACATATCTTAAGAGCATTTCACTTGCTCCCACAATGGGACCCGGAGTGAAGGTTAATACTTTGAAGGTCACAGCGTAAGCGAAGGGAGATACGAAAATGGCAAAGAAGATCGAAGGATATATCAAACTGCAGATTCCCGCCGGAAAGGCGACTCCCGCTCCCCCCGTAGGACCGGCGCTTGGTCAGCACGGCGTGAATATAGTCGAATTTACAAAGCAGTTCAACGCGAAGACGGCAGAAATGGGCGATACCATCATCCCGACCGTCATCACGGTCTATGCCGACAGGAGCTTTACTTTCATCACAAAGACTCCTCCGGCAGCGGTCATGATAAAGAAGGCCGTAAAGATCGATAAGGGCTCGGGAGTGCCGAACAAGACTAAGGTCGCGAAGATCACCAGGGAGCAGCTGAAGGAGATAGCGGAGGTGAAGATGAAGGATCTGAACGCCGCGAACATCGATTCAGCCATCTCGATGATAGCAGGGACCGCAAGGTCTATGGGTGTTGAAGTAGCAGATTAAACTTGACATCATAGAAAAAATCCTATATTATCTCAAACGTTGCCGAAGACAGCAGGCATCCTTTTTGAAGGATTTAATGGAGCATTTTTCCGCCCGCCGAGGATGACGAAAGACATTTCTTTTGTTGTTTATTAACCTCTTTGGCGGTTTGTCAAAGGGGTTTTTTCTTTGGTAAATATCAAAAAAATAAGGAGGTAAGGTAACGTGGCAAAAGTCGAAGAGAAACAGCCCGTGGTAAAGGCTATCTCAGAAGCGGTTGAAGGCGCGGCATCAGTAGTTGTCGTTGACTACCGCGGACTCACGGTTACCCAGGATACGGAGCTTCGAAGAAATCTCCGTGAGGCAGGCGTACACTACAAGGTTTATAAGAATACCATGGTGAAGCGTGCCATCGAGGGAACTGAGTTTCAGCCCCTTGACGATGTCCTGGACGGACCGAATGCGTTTGCGATCTCAAAGGATGATGCAACCGCTCCCGCGAGAGTCATTTCTGAATTCGCGAAGAAAGCTCCCATGCTTGAGATCAGGGCAGGTATCGTAGAAGGAAAGTTTTACGATGCGAATGCGATGAAGGCGATAGCGGATATCCCTTCAAGAGACGAACTTCTTTCCCGCCTGCTTGGTTCACTGCAGTCGCCTATCACAAATCTGGCAAGAGTACTGAACCAGATCGCAGAGAAGGGCGGAGAAGCTGCTCCGAAGGCTGAGGAAGCCCCTGCAGAAGAGCCGAAGGCTGAAGAAGCA
>OMRF01000079.1 GCA_900313435.1 uncultured Lachnospiraceae bacterium
AGATAATGGCAGGATACAAAAGGATCCTCGACGTGAACCCCTGCTTTTTTGAAGGTCTGCACGATCGGGTATCGAGCGCGCTCCAAAATGGCTGCATTGTATATTCGGATATGTCAGAAAAGACCGCGCCGGAGGATGAAAATCTAAGGCTTTATTCATTTCATAAACTTGAAAACCTGCTCGATGGCATCAGGAGTGACATTTAAGTTTTCGGTCAAAAAAGGAGATATATCATGGCCTATAATACAAGCAAAGATTTTAGGAATAAGCTTTTATATTCTGTTTTCGTACGTGACTATGGACGGAACGGAACCTTTTCGGATGTAAAAGAGGATCTTGACCGGATAAAGGATCTCGGAACGGACATCATCTGGCTGATGCCGATCCATCCGATTGGAGAGAAGGGGCGGAAAGGCTCCGTGGGAAGCCCTTACGCGATCAAAGACTACAGGGCTGTTAATCCTGACTTCGGGACGATGGAGGATTTCGTTTCGCTAATCGATGCGATCCATTCGAAGGGAATGAAATGCATCATCGATGTGGTATATAATCACACTTCTCCAGACAGCGTTCTTGCAAAAGAGCATCCCGAGTGGTTCCGTCATAACGAAAAAGGTGAGCCTGTAGCGAAGGTTGAAGACTGGTATGATATCGTGGATCTTGATTACAGTCACAGGGAGCTTTGGGACTATCAGATAGAGACACTGAAATACTGGGCGAAGTATGTGGACGGCTTCCGGTGCGACGTGGCACCGCTGCTCCCGCTTGAATTCTGGAAAAGAGCAAGAGAGGAAGTTGAAAAGGTAAGACCTGATGCGTTTTGGCTTTCAGAGTCGGTAGACGCAGGCTTTATCCGTTTCCTTCGAAAAGGCGGAGAGATATGCCTTTCTGACAGCGAGATCTATGAGGCCTTTGATGCCACATACGATTATGACATCTTCAATTACTGGAAAAGATACCTGACAGGGGAAGGTGCTCTGTCTGACTATCTTCATGAGCTTAACCGTCAGGAGGAGATCTACCCTGATAATTATGTCAAAATGCATTTTCTGGAAAATCATGACAGGCTAAGGGCTGCGACAATGACGACCGACATTTCGCTCCTTTCCCATCAGACGGCTTTTTCGTTTTTTGAAAAGGGACTTGCGTTTTTGTACAACGGACAGGAAAGATGTGCCACGGAGCATCCCACACTTTTTGAGACTGATCCTGTTGACTGGAGCGGATATGACCTTTCGGCTCTCATAAAGCGTATGATGCGGATCAAACGGTTTAAGATCATGGCTTATGGTGAGTTTCTTGCCCGGGAGATCCGGGAAGGAGTAGTCTTTGCTTCTTACGAGATGCCGGGAGAGAAACTGTCAGGTTATTTTCGCGTTGGCTCATCGCCCTGCGTTGTAAATGTTCCCCTTCCGGAGGGTGAATATATCAATGAATTTAACGGAGAAAAGATCGTGATATACGACAGCTCACTTTTCATAGGGGCTGATCCGGTGATCATCAGAGCATAAGGTTATTATCCTGCCCGCTCCTCTTTTTCATTCATTGCCTGCGCTTCAAGTATCTCTTTTCGTCTGTTCTGGATCGAGATAGTTACCACGACTCCGAGACTCATAAAGAAGATGAGATAGAAGCTTATGCCCCTTGAAACTATCATAGAAAGACCAAGTGTCGGACCCGGGAAGATATTTGCATAGGCCTCGGAATAGACGATCTCCGTGATGCCCTGGGCGCCGGGGAGAGGGAGCATGTCGCATGCGATGGTGACAGCGGCCTGTACGATGATGATCGTGAGAAGAGGAGTGCCGGTAAGTCCGAGTCCCATATATATGAAGCAGGTGATGAGAAAGATGGTCATCCTCTGTACGAAGGTGACGATGAGCATCACTACGAAAACGCTCTTGTGTGAGAGCATGAACTTAACGACCTCACGATACCTGTCAATGAAACCATCTATATCCTCATAAAAAGCTTCTATAGATTTCCCGTCGGATCCGTCCTTCTTCTTTCTGCCGAGGATACGCATCTTGAAAAGAAGCCCTATTATCTTTCTCATTAAGAACCTGATGAACTGCGGAAAGAGCATCACAAGAAGGAGCGTGACAACGATCGCTCCGTTTATCACTATCCCTACAAAGAAGAGAAAATAATTGATCCCGAGACTGTCCTTAATAACAGTCCTTGATGTAAAGAATATCGTAAAGGCAAAGATGACGACGACCAGCTTGTTGAAAAAGGCAATGAGGAGCATTATAACAGTGGTCTCCGAGACCGGGTGTCCGTCCTTTTTCATCTGATAGATCTGCATGGGCTGTCCGCCTGTGGCGGAAGGGGTCAGACCCGAATAGAAGAACCCTATGAAGGAATAGGAGATGCACCGGAGAAGGTTTGTTTTCTTCCCCATCTTCCGAAACAGAAAGAATATCATAATGCCTTCGCTCGCCACATTCAGGACCGAGAGAGTGATGGTTATGATGAGGCAGCCTATCGACATTTGCCCCATGGTCTTGAACATCCCCTTCATGTCCTGTCCGCGGAAGACAAAGATCATAGTGATCAGCATTATCGCAAAGAATAATGCGAAATTGAAAACTATCTTTTTATTTTTTTTTAGACCCCGCCAGAGAAAGAGGAGAAGACTCCAAAGTTGGAATATGGTGGCGGCGGCAAACTTTGTGCTGGCATAATTTATGCGCCGCTTTATGCCTCCAAACGCGGGATCCTTCATCCTTCTTTTTTTGTCAGCCAGGATCCTGTCGTGGAAGGGGCTCTTTACGGCGTATTTCCAGAAAACATCCCCGAAGTCACAGCTGCCGCTAAAGGTGGGCTTCTGCGGCCCCGCGAAGTGGATGATCTTCGGGTGCTTTCTCGCTTCATGGTAAGCCTTTTTGGTCTCCTTTGGAGCGCAGGCTATGATGCCGTTCTTCCTGTAACGGAGCATATCAAACATCACGTTCCAGGACATATCCACATATTTCACCCTGCCCTCGCAGAGGCAGTTCAATACATCCTGATCCATCAGCTTCCACTTCTCTGAAGCTGCGAACTTCAGCATCTCTTCAGTAGTATAGGTCTTTCTGAATTCTTCAAGGTTGAAGAGTATGGTCCCCGCCTGAAAATAATTCGCGGGATCCTTCATCTTCATTACCTCATGGGTATATTTTTTCCTTGCGGGATCATAACCCCCGTAGAGCCCCGCCGTATCAGGGTCGCGTGTCGCGGCAAGAAGAAAGCCGCTGACATCCGTGTCATAAAGCTCCGCCACATCCGCTTCTATAATCATATCGCAGTCGAGATAGAGGATCTTTTCGTAATCGGGAAGGAGATCCGGGAGAAGAAGCCGGTACCAGGTCTCCATTTTCAGATGGAGATGGATGAAAAGCGCATTGAAGGTAGAAAGATAGGCGGAAACATTTACGAAGCGAAGGGAGACATTATCTTTTCTCTTTATCATTTCAAGAAGGAGATCCTTGCTCTCCTTCGTGATATCGCTTTCAAGGATGATAATATCATAATTCCTCTTCGGGGAGATGTGCGAAAGGAGCGATGTCAGAAGGACAGAAAACAAGGGGACAAATGCCTCGTCCGCCGCAAAGGCAACAGCGACATTGTCTCCGTCAAAGGCCTTTTTCAGTTGTATTCCGTCTGAAGTTTCTATGGTAATGCTCCTGATCGTCCGCCCGAACTTTTCAACTTATAGATAATATCACAAATCAGCCTCAAAAGGAACAGGAATGAACCCAGGGGACGGAGTCAAGGGACCATTTTTTTTATGGTCCCTTGACTCCGTCCCCTGGGACCATTTCCGGGGTCATTTTCTCTTGTTCAAATGCCATAAAATCTATATACTTAAACGGAATATACTTATCCTCAAAAGGAGACGAAATTTATGGCAAACAGATGCCCGAACTGCGGCGGCACGCTTCAGTTTGACGTGAAGTCACAGAAGCTCATATGCCCTTTCTGCGGGAGCTCATTTGAGCCCTCAGAGATCGACAATCTGCAGGGCGCGCAGGAAATGACATCGTCGGAAACCAACGCTCCCGACCAGACTACTTATGACGAAACAGCTGAGACGCAGGATACAACGATCTTCACCTGCAAAAACTGCGGGGGCGAGATCACATCCGAATCCATGGATGCGGTGTCATACTGCCCCTATTGCGGAACCTTCGCAACATTCACGAGCAGGATAGAAAAGCTTCGGAAACCGGAGCTCATCACCCCGTTTTTGATCCCGAAGGATGTGGCCGAAGGCTATTACAAAAAGCGCCTGAAGAGGCAGATCTTCGCGCCCTCGGACTTGAAGAAGGAGGGGAGGGGAACGAACTTCAACCCCATGTTCATTCCCTTCTGGGACTATGAGGTGACCTATCCCTTCAGGAACCATTATATTACATCGGAGTCATGGAGAGAGGGAAATTATGACTGCACGCAGGAATACTATATAGGCTTTGATGCGGAAGGCGCTGTCAAGAACTGTCTTTATGACGCGTCAATGGGACTTGACGACCGGATCGCTGAGTCCATGGCGGATTACGACGCAAGAGGGCTTGAACCCTACA
>OMRF01000075.1 GCA_900313435.1 uncultured Lachnospiraceae bacterium
CATCGTATTTCCCTCCCTAACATCTCATTTTCTAACTGAATTCAGCATCTCATCTGACTATAATTCATAGCACTACACAATCATGATAGTATCATGATTTCCAGATTCTATTCGGCCTGTGTGTTCTATACTGATTACCCTTGCGGATGTACCTTAAGCCACTCAATAATATCCATACTTTCATACATCGGTTTCCCGTCAATGAAAAGGCACGGAACCTGACGCTTGCCGCCGAGTGTGACCAAAGTCTGTTCTGCTTCTTTGTCTTCGTTTATGTCGTGATAAGTAATATCAGTCCTTCCCATGGACGCGATATATTCCATAACCTTCCTGCAATATGGGCAGGTTGACATTTTGTAAAGTTCGAGTGTCATGATATACCTTCCTTTCTTGGTGTGATCATATTATGGTTTAAGTGTTATAAGGTCCCACTCGCAGTGTTCCTCTGTTCTGAACGGCGTCATCCATTCACTCGCTCCGGCGCTGACATAAAGCACTGAATCCGCGTAATCGAATTCTCCGTAAGCCTGAAGTCCTAGCGCCCTGTATATTAACTGGATCGGGAACAGCTGCCCTGCATGTGTATGTCCTGAAACCTGCAGAAAGAATTCTGCTTTCTCAAGCTGCTCGTTGTCATACGGTTGATGGTCTGCCACCACAAGCGCACGCCCACTTGAATTCTGTGACGATAATTCGCTCCATGCCTTCCTGTTTTCTGCAGTCGTATAGTCTTCTCTGCCAAGCAGCATCAGATCATCTGCAATCTCTGCATACTCATCTTTTAAAATAGTAATGCCTGCGCTGAGTATCGACTCCGTAAGCTGCTCGTCAGTGTAAGTGCGTCCGTTGTAGTAATTGGCATTCGGCTGTCTGTCATGATTGCCGTATATAAAGTATATCGGGGCATTGATTTCAGAGAGGATCTCGTAGGTCGAAATCATGTCTTCGTATGTCGTAAGCTCATCCGTCACATCGCCGCCGAGTATGACGAATTCAGGATCAGCATCATTTATCCGGCTGCAAAGATCATGCAGAGACTCGACCGGTTGTGCTGTTCCCGCGTGTATGTCTGCCACGAATGCGAAGGTATGTTCCCGTGTCAATCCCTCAGCTTGCCATTCGTGCGTTTTCATGACGAAACGCTGTGAATTTATGTATCCGTATGTTGTCAGTACGATACAGGCAGCGATGCCGATAATAGCGATCAGCCTCTGATCACGGATGGGTCTCTCCTCTTTGCTGTGTTTGTCATCTCTATCCTTATGTCTTCGCACGCAGCTAACCAAATATTCGATCACTCCGGCTGCAGTGTCACCAATGAGGGCTATATAGGCTGCATTGAACAGGAAGCCGTACTTGTAGGTGATCATCCACTCCATTGCTATAAACATAATTGCAAATATCGGTATTAACAGCAGCTTAAGTATCAGCACCACCGCGTTAAGCAGCCTGCAGTTTTTCTTTCTGACTGGTATCTGCACCGCAAATATCACGATCCAAGTCAGAACTATTCCCAGAAAAAAATATATCGTATTCATTCAAGAATCCTCTTTTCAAAACAGTCTTTTTGCTAAAGCACCGCTCAATGCCGCACTGAGGAATATCCAGAACAAAAAACGGACAGGAAAGCATAAAAGCAGAAGGAATGATACCGCCAACGGTTTTTTAAGCTGTGCACCAAGTGTCGCCGCTGTCACGATTCCAGCTGCAAACACAATATGAGAAGACGGATTCTCGAAGAAAAGTGCTGCCAGACCAAATCCCATGCAGGTACAGGCAAAGATCAAAGGGAAGAAATGTCCGCCTTTCATCCCAAAACTCAGGCAAAATGATGTCAGCAGGATTTTCAGCAGAGCCATACCAATCAAAAACAGTGGTGTGTACTCCTGAAAGCGGTCCATCAGTTCAGCCATTTGTTCTTCTCCGGAGAAGAGAATAAAAGGAAGCAGTATTCCTATTACACCAATCAGCACTCCGCACAAAGTTTCCCGCATAATTCCGGGGATGATGCCGGACACCTTATCAAGAACATGCTCGCTGCCCTCATAAAGCAAGTACATGCCAAATCCGACGGCAATATAAAGAACAAGAAAAATGTAATCCTTTGTATCGATAGATACTTCAGAAAAACTCGGGAAGCCGCTCATTGCTTTTCCGAAAAGCAGGTTCAAAAGAGCGACAGCACCAAAGCTTGCCGCCGTGGACAAGGAATAGAGAGCAAGCTTCCACATCCTCGGCATAGAGCTTTCGCGTAAGGATTCATCACAAATCAGCTCACCCTCAGATGTTCTTTCTTCAGACTCCTTTTCTTCAGACGGCTCTTCCACTGCGAGGATTCCAAACAGCGGGGAATGAAACAATTGGCCGAGTGTCACGGCTTCTCCAAGTGCCGAATAAAAAGCAGAATGATTCCTTGCAAAGGTGACATTGTCGCCCACCCAATAACACAGCGCGGCGATGATTCCTGTCAATCCGGCCTCAGGGCCAACACTTGCGCCGCAAACGAGAGGAAAGAAAGAACAGATCAGCATCGCGATCATGTGATGATAGTCATAATGTTTCTCGTGTTTTACCTTCTCTATCACTGTACCAAGCTCATCAGGATAATTTCCGGCA
>OMRF01000016.1 GCA_900313435.1 uncultured Lachnospiraceae bacterium
CGAAATCAGGTGCCCATGCGTGGATCATTAGCTCAGTTGGTAGAGCACCTGACTCTTAATCAGGGTGCCCAGGGTTCGAGTCCCTGATGATCCACCAATAGCGAAAACCGTTGACATTTCAACGGTTTTCGCATTTTTTATGCCCTCAAAAATCACCTGTTTTCTGGGCACCGTGATCAAATTTTCCTCTCCTCGTGCGATCTTTCGCAAACAAGCGTATCGCGTCCTGTAAGCATTGATATTTCAATGCATTCCGGCTTTTGGCCATCGAATGTGTTTTTCGCGTGTTTCGACGTACTTTTCCTATGCCTGATGCAAAAAGTGCCCAGGATCTCCGCCTATCCGGTCCAGGTGGGACCTGAAGTGCGTAGTGGCTACTATGCTCTGCGCTTCGTGCATATATCGCTGGGTGGTGGAAAGGTCCTCGTGACCCATTATAGCTGCCAGTTTTATATTATCCACGTACCCGTCTTTTTCATACCCTTCGATACACCAGTTCGTCGCAAAGTTGTGCCTCAGCCTGTGCGAAGACAGGCCTTCAAGCTGGGTCCTGTTGCTCAGCCTGAAAATGAACTTTTTCACAGAATCGTTGGTTATCGGTTCTCCCCTGCGTCCTATCAAAAGAAACTCCTTATCGTATGGTCTTTTCTCAAGATAGTCCTTAAGCAGAGCAAGTGTTATTTCCCCGAAGGGTACATGGCGGTCTTTATTGCCTTTGCCGTGCACCAGCATTATGTTCCGCTCAAAGTCCAGGTCTTTCATCATTATCTTCGGCAGTTCCCCCTGCCTCAGACCGCTGTCATACATAAAGGCGAGCATGAGCTTATCCCTTGCCACCAGCCAATCTGATTCCTCCTTTACGGAAGCGAAGATGAGCTCGACCTCCTCCGGAGTGAACAGATTGATCTTACGCTTGGGCTGTCTCGGCAGCCTTATACGCCTTGCCACGCTTCCTTCCGGAATGATCCCGTAATCTTCCATATAGTTGACGAAAGCCTTTATCTGCCTCAAATAACTGCCTACGGTGGCCTGTGAAAGCCTTCTGTCGACAAGCATCTCGTTATAGTCGTTTATATGCCGTATATTAAGGTCTTCAGCCTCTATATCGCCTATTGCCTTTATGAACAGGGACAGCGAATCCTGATAACCCTTTACAGTCTTTCCCGAACAGTACATCAGCTTTCGGGATCTTATGAATTTGTCCTTCGCTTCTGATAATTTCATTCTTTTCTCTTTCCCTTGTTTATACCCCATTATCCCGTCTGCCGGGATCTATGGCAAACGTGCGAGATCGCACATTTATTTTCCCTCACTTAGATATTGGGAATCATTCTTCCTTAAAACAAACTTCGTCATATGATCAGATCATCATTTTTTTCAGCTTTTCCAATATACGGATCTTCATGTTGTGCACGGTCTGCTGCGACAGTCCGAGTTTTTCGCCGTATTCTTTTTCAGTGTCGGGATCATTGCTCAGATACAAAGCCCTTATGAGGCGCTGTTCATCTTTCGTAAGCCTGAGTACGCATTGCCGAAGCTGCCTGCACATTTGCCTGTCCACGACAAATGTTTCAACGTCGGCGTCCGGGTCTTCTATAACGTCTTCAAGACAGCCCCCCTTATTCACCGCCTCGAAAGAACATTGTTCATATCCGAAGCTCTCTTCCTGTTTTCTCAGATAATCGCTGTGATCGTTTTCCTTCCTGATCTCTCTGGCCTTTTCTTCTCCGCATTCGATCACGATCATGCAGTCGTTTTTTTCGCATGCCCTGAGCGTTGCGAAGTTCTTGCTTCGCCTTTTTCCCTCATTGCTCCTGATGAAGCTTAAAAACTGCTTTCCGTCCATGATGACCCAGTTATCCTGAGCGCATGGTTTGTTTTCATCCCTTTTTACTAGATAGATCTTTTTTCTCACTTTGAGTCCTTTCCGGGCAACAGATACAGAGTTTATTTTTTTGGCTTTAAGGCAGCCGCCGGGAACAAAAAAGGCCGCCGGCAGGCGAGACTGATAGGTAATCCTATAGTCTTACTCTGCCGGCGGCCTCTCACGTATGTCTGGTTAAACCAACCGGTTATGTTCGCGGTCTTACTTTTGTGCCGCGCGGTCAGGCGATCTGGAAAAGGACTTAGCATAGGCTCTGTTTCATCCCGGCCTTTCCGTCTTTCTGCCGTTGATTAAGTTTTTCTCTGTCTAAGTGCTCCTCTCCCTAATTTCCCTTTTTTTATGATCAAAGTCTCCCTCCAAGCGGCATCCCTTTTCCCGCCTGAAAGGTCAATTTACACAGGGACTATATCCCCCGCATATGACGGGCACCTGCGCTTCCAACCCCGATCACATCCCTATTATACACGCAGAACAAATGTTTGCAATACCCAAATTTCAAGTTGTCGCTTATAAGCGACACGTAATTTTTTACCAGCAAAAATCTGCCTCAAAGCCCCTTTTGCCTTTAACGCCCTGCTTCTTGCTTCGTATTCTTTCCGGAGACCCTTCCCCTTGATCTTCTGAAGCTCTCTTCGCCTATGATCTCAACGATCATGGGAAGAAGGCAGGAAAGCATGTATACAGCATAAAACACGTATGACATGAATGTCATGGGATTAAATATGATCCTGGGATCGTATAGTATGTTCGTCTGATCCAGAAGATGGGCTGCAAGGCATGATGAAATGGTGAAAAACATCACGAGAACGAAGCACCTGTCTCTGTTATCGAAACGGTAGATCGAAAAAGCGGTCCTGCCCCTTAAGGTATATCCCCTTGACCTCATGCTGTCCGATACTGTCACAAGGTCTTCGGTAAACCATGTAAGTACCATGGACGCCTCCCTGAACCAGTTGAATATCCTCCTTAGGAACTTCCCCTGCCTCATTCCCCTTCCGACACTACACTGAGCGTCGTCCACTTTCTTGTGCCTCGTCTTTATCCTTGGGATCATACGAAGAGCAATGGAAAGAAAAAGAGAGCATTTTGGGCTTATCCTTCCGAGAAGATATATCCATTTGTCCGCAGTCATTATGTCATGAACGCATTCCATCCACATAACGACGCTTATGATGATAAACCCCAGAACAAGTCCGTATACCGTAGATTCGAGAGTGATGCTGTTTCCTATGAAATTCTGCCTCAGTTCCGTTACGCCGAAATGATTGTAAAAGGCGTACCAGAGGGCATAGGGAACGGTCAGTATTGTAAGTATGATATTGAGTATCAGAGCTTTCTTCCCTTTGAGCTTTACTGAGTAAACGAAGGAAGAAAGAAAGGAACACAGCACGAAAAATGGATGCCTGAACAGCACCGTGCAGACTATGACGTAAACGAAATATATGAGGTTGATGACCGGATGATAAGATTCAAACTTCATCTTCAAACATCCCGTATTTATTCTTCATTCTCTCAAGCCTGTCAAGAATAGGATCCGCAAGGAAAAAACTTGCAATAAAGCATGCTGCAGCCATGGTCAGGTTGACAGGAATGCCCGCCTTGTACACAGGCCATATCTTCGACGCGTCTATCATGTTGGACATGGTGAATACGGCGCAGGTATCAAGTATGAATCCGACCACGGCAAATACTACGATGGCAATGGCAACTGAAAGCATAAGCTTTCCCGGCCTTTTCTTTCTGAATATGAAACCGATCAGGTATCCGCCCACCCCGTATGCAAAGATCTGCCAGGGTGTCCAGGGTCCGTTACCGAATATGAGATTGCTTGCTATTACGCTTATGCCTCCGCAAAGGAAGCCCGCTTCAGGTCCGAAGGATACGGCAGTGATCATGATGATCGCACCCATAGGCTTGAACTGGTCTACCATGATAAAAGCGGCCCTTGCGGCTACTGCTATGGCGCTCATGACAAGAAGAGCTATGAATTCCTTCGCCTGAGGCCTGCGCTTCTTAAATATCATCATGAAGGGAATAAGGGAAAGCAAAAGTATCCCTATGCTAAAGGGAAGGTAATGCCTGTTTCCCTGCATCTTGAATACGTACAAAATGACAGGATCTATGAGCAGCATAAGGATCAGGGACGCTATAGTCCTTCCATCTATCCTTTTTTTATCTTCCATCTGCATCCCCTTTTTCTTCTTTGTTCTTCATATACAGCTCTATGACGTCTTCGTTCGTCACCGCGTTTGCAAAGACGTGTCTGCTCATCCTGTTGGCCGCAGTGGTATAGAAACTGTTCTTTGTAAAGAATCTGTTAGGCGTATTGGTGGTAACTATAGCTCCGTCAAAGAACATAGATACGCTGTCCGAGTACCTTGCGCAGAACTCGACGTCGTGGGATACCATGACTATGCTCACGCCTCTTTCTTTGAGTTTCTTAAGAACCGAAGCGAACTTAAGCTTAAAGAAGGCGTCCATGCCCTTGGTCGGTTCATCGAGAAGCAGTATTTCGGGATCTGTAAGGAGTATCTTTGCAAGAGCGGCCCTTTGCTGTTCTCCTCCCGAAAGATCGTAGGGATGAGACGAAAGGAGATCTTCTATCTCGCAAACCTTACTTACCTCCCTTATCCTGTCTTCCTTGTCCTGAGCCTTCCTTGGCAGCATCTCAAGAAGATCGTCTCTTACAGTCTTCTTTACGAAGAGACACTGGGGATCCTGAGGCAGCATGGCAAGAATTCCGGAGAAAAGCTCTTCCGATGTATACTTCCTGATATCCTTTCCCTTGATATATATCTTTCCCCTGTATGGAGAAAGAGCGGTGGATATGCATTTCAAACTGGTGGACTTGCCCGTTCCGTTGCCGCCCACTATGGAGAATATCTCTCCTTTTCTTAACTTGAAACTGAGGCCCTTAAGAACGTCGGGAAGA
>OMRF01000384.1 GCA_900313435.1 uncultured Lachnospiraceae bacterium
CAGGGGCAGAACAACTGGCAGGGGCAGCCGAACCGGCAGAACTGGCAGGGGCAGCCGAATATGAACAACTGGCAGGGACAGCAGTCCTTTAATCCGCCGGCCGTTGTGAAGCCTTCGATCGCGGCCCCGGTCGTTGCTACAACTGTTGGAGCGGTTGGCGGTTTAGCAAATCTTGCCATAACGCTGGGTGGGATCCCTGTGACGCTCCTTGCCCCGACACCTTCCCATATTTTTGGCTTGGCCTTTTTCAGCGTAGCCACCTTTCTTTTCGGCTGGCTCTTCGCAAGCGGTGTCAGAAAGATCGGCCTTACCTCAAGGATCAAAAACTATATGGCTATCATCGGAAATTCCGAATATATTTCTCTTGATGAGCTTTCGGCAAGAACCAATATACCGAAGGATACCGTAAGAAAAGATGTAAAAAAACTGATACAGAAGGGCTATTATCCATATGCGAGGCTTGACCGCCTTGAGACCACACTGATGTTGTCAGACAAGGCCTACAGGAGCTATGAGCAGGCTGACTCCTCATTCAGACAGAGGCAGGAGGAACAAAAGAAAAACGAAAAAGCCTTCGATAAGGAATTCTATTCCGACGATCCCGAGGTGATGAAGATCCTTACCGAGGGTCGGGAATATATCAGGACCATAAGGGAGATCAATGACGAGATCCCTGATGTGGAGGATATGTCCGATAAGCTCTACGACCTTGAAAGCATCATGAAGAGGATCTTTGCACAGGTTCGGGAAAAACCCGAAAACGCCGGAGGGATCAGGAAGCTGATGAATTATTATCTTCCTACTACGGTGAAGCTTTTGAGAGCTTATGCGGATTTCTACAAGCAGCCTGAAGGCGGGGAGAACATAGAAAAGTCAAAGCGTGAGATCGAAGAGACCATGGATACGATAAATGCCGCTTTTCTTAAATTCCTCGATGACATGTTTGAATATCAGTATTATGACGTTTCATCGGATATAAATGTTATGAAGCAGATGATGTCGCGGGACGGCATCGCGCCTGAAATGGCAATGAAAGGGGAAGAAGATGGACAATAATGTAAAGACCGAGGTAAAGACTGAGGCAAAGGAAGAGATTTCCGAGCTTGACAGGATCTTCATGGAGGCGGGACAGAATACATCATCAGTTCCTTCGACTACCGTGAACAGTGCGAAGACAATAGATATCCCGGTGACAGAGCTTACCGAGGAGGAGCAGAAGCAGGTCGACGATATCGCTGATAAGCTTGACGTGACGGACGCTGCCGCGGTAATGGCCTTCGGAGCAGGAACCCAGCAGAAGATGGCTGAGTTTTCGGAAAGAACCCTGGAGAGCGTCAGGACCAAGGATATGGGTGAGGTTGGCGACATGATCACGAACCTCGTTGGCGAGCTCAAGAATTTCGACGTGGATGAAAACGAAAAAGGACTCTTCGCTTTCTTCAAGAAGGGTGCCAACAAGATACAGAACATCAAGACGAAGTATTCAAAGGTCGAGACAAATGTGAAGACCATCCAGAACGAGCTTGAGAAGAGACAGGTGACCCTCCTTAAGGATGTGGATCTTTTGAACAAGCTCTATGACCTGAACCTCAAATATTTCAAGGAGCTGTCGCTCTACATATTGGGAGGAAAGAAAAAGCTTGAGGAGATCAGGAACGGTGAGCTTGTGGAGGCGCAGAAGAAGGCTGCCGAATCCGGGCTTCCCGAGGACGCACAGAGGGCGAAGGATATCGCTGCCCAGTGTGACAGACTTGAGAAGAAGCTTTACGATCTTGAACTTTCAAAGACCATAGCTCTTCAGACAGGTCCCCAGATCAGGATGGTACAGTCCTCCGATACAGCCATGGCGGAGAAGATACAGTCCACCATCGTGAATACGATCCCGCTCTGGAAGAACCAGATGGTGATCGCCATCGGAATAGAGCATTCCAGCCAGGCAGCGAAGGCGGAGCGTGAGGTTAATGATATGACAAACGCCCTCCTCAAGAAGAACGCCGACAAATTAAAAGTAGCTACCATCGAAAGCGCGAAGGAATCCGAACGCGGCATAGTCGATATAGAGACCCTTAAACATACCAATGAGCAGCTCATCTCAACTCTTGACGAGGTACTTCGTATCCAGGAGGAGGGCAAGCAGAAGCGTGCCGCCGCCGAGGTAGAGCTTGTGAACATCGAAAACGAGCTTAAGCAAAAGCTCCTTGAGGCTTCAAAGAAATAATGCTGAAGGATCTTGTCCGCTCCTTTATTCGGGAAAATTCACTGATCCCCAAGGGAAGCCTTGTGGTATCCGCGTTTTCCGGTGGGGCGGACTCCCTTTTGATGACGCTTCTTTTGAAGGAGCTTCAGGAGGAGCTTTCCTTTGAACTTTGTCTCGTCCATGTGAATCATCACATAAGAGGGGCGGCAGCAGACAGTGATGCTGACTTTGCAAAGGAGTTCGCAAAAAAAGAGGGGCTCTTTCTTACAGTCCTTGATGTCGATCCTGTAGAATATTCCAGGACCCATTCCGGTGTCAGTATCGAAGAGGCTGCAAGGATACTCCGGTTTGAGGCCATAGGAAAAGAGATATCCTCCCGCAGGGAAGACAGAGCGGTCTCAGTCGCCGTTGCCCATCATATAGAGGATCTTGCGGAAACGGTGCTGTTCCGGCTGATAAGGGGTACGGGGCCCAGGGGCTTTGGCGGTATGAGGGCAGAAGCCTATCTTCATACAGGATCAGGTGAGATACGTCTGATAAGGCCTCTGCTTAATCTCAAGCGAGATGCGATAGAAGAAGCGCTCCGTGATCATCCCTATACCCCGAGGGTTGACGAGACAAATTCTGATGAAGCTCTGAGCCGCAACCGCCTTCGGAAAAGCGTGCTTCCCCAGCTTCGAATCATCAATGACAGGGCAGTGGAGCATATAGCTCTTGCTTCCGAAAAGATCTTTGAGGCTTCGGATTTCGTTGATTCCGAGGCTGTGAAGTTGCTTGAAAAAAGAGACGGAAGGCTCCTTCGATCTGACCTTGATGATTCTCATCCGGCGCTTTCAAAGGCACTTATAAGAGCATATCTAAAGCGAGAACTTCCGAGTGTCCGTGATGTTTCGGAAGCCCAGATCGCGGCAATTTTGAAAAGCGCGAGGGGCGGGCTTTCGCCGGGGAAAAGGACAGATCTGCCGGGAGGCTTTTTTGCCATCACGTCCTATGAAGAGGTGATGATAAATAAGACCGGTGAGACCCCGGAAAAAGGCCTGAAGGGCCGTATAGAGGTGAGTTTCATAAAAGGCGATGAAGCCCTTTCTTTCGCCCGCGACCCGGCGCTCATACCGAGGGAGCGATATACAAAATTCTTTGATTATGATAGGATAAGCGGTGGCGCAATAGAGACAAGGACCATGGAAGAGGGCGATTTCATGGTGATTGACCCGTCCGGAAACAGGGCTCTTCTTCGAAGGGTCTTTATCGATAAAAAGGTTCCTAAGGAAGAAAGAGGATCGATACCGCTTCTTACAAGCGGGAAAAGAGTACTCTGGGCAGCAGGAGTCAGGGACTCATGCGATGCCAGGATTACAGGGGATACCAGAGTGATCCTCAAGGCAGAATACAAAAGAGGAGAATAGAAATGTCCGAATCTGCAGAAACAGTAAAAATGATGCTCCCTGAGGAGGAGCTTGACAGAAGGATCAGGGAACTTGGGAAGGAGATCTCTGAGGAATTTGCCGGAGAGAGCGTGTATCTCATCGGAGTTCTCAGAGGAGCCGCGTTCTTCACATGCGAGCTTGCGAAGAGGATCACGATCCCCGTCACGATCGATTTTATGAGCACTTCTTCCTATGGATCAGGAACCGAATCCTCCGGCGAGGTTGTTGTAAAGCATGATGTAGAGATCCCTGTGGAGGGACGGAATATCATCATCTGTGAGGACATCATAGATTCGGGGAATACACTCCATTTCCTGCTTAAGCTTTTCCGGGACAGGAAGGCAAAAACGGTTAAGCTCTGCGCGATGCTTGACAAGCCTGACCGGAGAGAGGTGGATGTGAAGGTTGATTACACGGGCTTTACGATCCCCGATGAATTTGTGGTAGGCTACGGCCTCGACTACGACCAGAAATACAGGAACCTTCCCTATATCGGGGTAGTGGAGTTTTGAAAGGCGCATAGATGCAGGTCAAAAGGAGACCGGGCTTCGGTCTTTATATCATAGTCATAATATTGGTGGTCGTCCTCTGGTTTGCTTTTTCGGGGACAAAGAGATCCACGATATCGGAAAAAGGTTTTGATAAGGCGCTTTCTGAAGGAAGAGTGGCCTCCGTCATCATAGACCAGCACAGCCAGGTTCCAACAGGCTCTGCTTCGATCACCATCATCCAGGATCAGAAGGGGACGGACACGATCCACTGCGTCCTATATCTTTCCGATGTCAATCAATTCCAGTCCTACCTGAAAGAAAAGGGATATTTTGATTATGTCTTAAATGATGTGGACTCGGGCGCCTGGTTCATGCAGTTTCTCCCGATGCTCGTTATCATCTTCATAGTCTTCGTTCTCTTCATGATGATCCTCGGTGCCCATTCGTCAGGTGCATCCGGCGCGGGCTCTGCCGGAAGCCGCATGATGAACTTCGGCAAGAGCCGGGCGAAGATGACAGGGAAGGATGAGAATAATATCCGGTTTACGGATGTGGCAGGGCTCTATGAGGAAAAGGAGGAGGTCGGCGAGATCGTTGATTTCCTGAAGGATCCTGCGAAATATACCGAGGTAGGAGCGAGGATCCCGAAGGGACTTCTTTTGGAAGGACCTCCAGGTACCGGAAAGACGCTCCTTGCAAGAGCCATCGCGGGAGAGGCAGGCGTACCTTTCTTCTTCATTTCAGGCTCGGATTTCATGGAGATGTTCGTCGGTGTCGGCGCATCAAGAGTAAGGGATCTTTTCGGGGAGGCAAAGAAGAACTCTCCCTGTATCATCTTCATAGACGAGATAGATGCTATAGCCAGACGTCGTGGAAGCGGTATGGGCGGCGGCCATGATGAGAGAGAGCAGACCTTGAACCAGATACTGGTGGAAATGGACGGCTTTGCCGTAAATGAAGGCATCATAGTCCTTGCAGCCACAAACCGTGTTGATATCCTGGATCCCGCCATCATGCGTCCCGGCAGATTTGACAGGAAGATCTATGTGGGACGGCCGGATATGAAGGGTCGCCTTGAGATACTGAACGTTCACTCAAAGAATAAGCCTCTCGGTGATGATGTCGATCTTGAGCAGATCGCGCAGACTTCTGTAGGTTTCACCGGAGCCGATCTTGAGAATCTGATGAATGAGGCAGCGATCAAGACCGCTCGCGAGGGAAGAAAATACATCACCCAGGCTGACATCAAGTCCTCCTTCGTGAAGGTGGGACTCGGCACCGAAAAGAAGAGCCGGGTGGTATCTGAAAAGGACAAGAAGATCACTGCCTATCATGAAGCGGGGCATGCCATCCTTTATCATTTGCTTCCTAATGTCGGACCTGTATATACGGTATCAGTTATACCTACAGGTCGTGGAGCCGCAGGCTATACCATGGCTCTTCCTGAAAAGGACAGACTCTTTCAGACAAAGAATGAGATG
>OMRF01000073.1 GCA_900313435.1 uncultured Lachnospiraceae bacterium
CTCCCGGGATCGAAAGCTCTGAAAGGATGTCATCATCCCATTTCAGGGTATTGATATTAAAGAGCATGGTCCTGGCAGCATTGGAATAATCCGTCACATGGGCTTTCCCGTCGGTGAGTTTCCATATGAGCCAGGTCTCGACCGTTCCAAACAGAAGCTCCCCACGCTGCGCTCTCTCCCGCACTCCGTCCACATTATCGAGGATCCACTTGATCTTCGTCGCTGAAAAATAAGCGTCTATTATGAGACCCGTCTTTTTCTTTACAGTGTCCGTAAGCCCCCTGTTCTTCAGCTCATCCGCAAGGTCGCTCGTACGTCTGCACTGCCAGACGATAGCGTTGTAAACAGGCTCCCCAGTGTTTTTATCCCAGATGATAGTAGTCTCTCTTTGATTAGTGATCCCGATCGACGCGATGTCGGAGGCCTCTGCCCCGATCTTTCCCATGGCTTCAACCGCCACCCCCAGCATCGAAGACCAGATCTCTTTCGGGTCATGCTCCACCCAGCCGGGTTTGGGATATATCTGCCGAAACTCCTTCTGGGCAACGGAGCAGATATTGCTGCTTCTGTCAAAGAGAATACAGCGGTTCGACGTTGTTCCGGCGTCAAGCGCCATCACATACTTTTTCCCCATTAACGATAATCCCCCAATTATCTTTAATATTATGAAATAGCCTTGAATGCGCCCTCAAGGTCGCTGATGATATCGGAAAGGTTCTCAAGCCCTACCGAGAGCCTTATCATTCCGGGCTCTATGCCTGCCTCCACAAGCTGCTCTTCCGAAAGCTGCCTGTGGGTCTCGCTGGCGGGATGGAGGACACAGGTCCTTATATCGGCCACATGAACTTCGTTGGAGCACATGGAAAGCGAATTCATCCACTTCATCGCCTTTTCCTTGCCGCCCTTTACGACAAAGGATATGACTCCGCTGGTCCCGTCGGGAAGATATTTTTTTGCAAGCTCATGATACTTGTCACCGGGAAGTCCGGGATATATCACTCTTGAAACCATTGGCTGCTTCATAAGAAACTCGGCCACGGTCATGGCATTCTCACAATACTGCTTCATCCTGACTGCAAGGGTCTCAAGCCCTATGTTCAGAAGAAATGCGCTGTGGGCTGCGGGATATACTCCGAAGTCCCTCATGAGCTGCATACGGGCCTTGATGATATAGGCCGCCTTTCCGTATGCCTTTGTATAGGATATTCCGTGATAGCTTTCGTCAGGCTCGGTGAGATCCGGAAACTTACCGTTCGTCCAGTCAAAGGTCCCGCCGTCTATGATGACACCGCCGTTCTGAAGCGCATGCCCGTCCATGTATTTTGATGTGGAATGTACGATGATATCAGCCCCAAATTTGAAGGGCTTGCACAGGATCGGTGTTGCGAAGGTATTGTCAATGATCAGGGGGATGCCGTGCTTGTGAGCGATAGCGGCATAGCGCTCGATATCAAAGACGGCAAGTGCGGGATTTGCTATAGTCTCCCCGAAGAAGGCCTTTGTGTTTGGCTTGATCAGTCCCTCGATCTCTTCATCGGACATCTCGGGAGTAACGCTGATGCACTCGATCCCGAGACGCTTGAAGGTAACATGGAAGAGATTTACGGTACCGCCGTAGATCTCCGTGGAAGCGAGGAAAGAGTCCCCGGCTGACAGGATATTGAGGAGTGAGAGCATGGTAGCCGCCTGTCCGGAGGTGGTGCACATTGCGCCGACTCCGCCTTCAAGCTCACTTATCTTTTCCTCCACCGCCATCACGGTGGGGTTTGCGAAACGGGAATAGATCAGCGATCTCGTAGGATCATCAAATACCGCCGCAACCTCCTCTGTCGAATCATAGACATAGGTCGTGGACTGCACTATCGGCATCACGGCCGGTTCGGAATTCTTGGGATGGTAGCCTGCCCGAAGGCACAGAGTCTCGTCTTTCATACTTGTTCCTTTCCAAATTATCACCTGTATTGATTGTAATATTTCATGAACCTTGCCCTGTACTCGTCAGCGGAGTAGCCCTTCGTCCTGTACTGGAAGACCTGAAGATCCGTCTTCTTGTACACTCCGTAATTGTTCACCGCATAGCCCGTGACTGTAAAGGAATTGTTCACTATATTCTGATAATGGCCTGTATATTGAAAATCCGTCGTACCTGCGTCATAAAGCTTCTTCTCGTTCACATACCATACCCTGAATGGATCGGAAGACGCCCATGCCACATTCTCCGCCACATTATACTGCTTGGTACTTGAAAGGATGTAGGCCGAAGCATTGGCGTTTGACTGCGCCACAGCCATCATGTAGTCGGTCACCGTAAGCGGCTCTATCCCGAGATTCGCCCTTATCAGGTTGCAGTCGTCGATCATATCGAGGGCCGCCTTCATATTGTCGAGGCTGGTGGCGTCATTTTTCGCTCCTATCTCCGTGTATGCACGATAGGATGCATTCTTCAGGACATTCACAGCCTCACTTGCTCCCATCTCTTCAAAGAACCCAAGCGATCCTTTCTCAGCCTGTTCTATAAGAGGCTCTGCCACAGTTTCATCCATTCCGTACCAGGAGATGCCCTCAGGACTCCAGCCGACATCTACAAGAAGATCCTTTTCTGCCTCATCAACGGTATAATGGTGTGCGCCGGCCCCCATGGCGTTGGGATTGTAAAGCCTGAAAAGCGCCACAGTCTGTGACTCTGAAGAATACCAGCCTATCCCTTCATAGGTCCAGCCGACATCAACAAGATGATCCCTTTCGTTTACATCCATCGTATAGTGATGATCCCCAGCGTTTGGATTGTAAAGCCTGTAAACCGGAAACAGGGAATAACCCGGCGCGTACCAGGCAACACCCTCGTAACTCCACCCCTCTGTGATGAGACCGTTCTTCTCACTGACATCGCCGGTGTAGAAATGTTCTCCCGAATTCGGATTGTAGAGCCTGTGCATCCTTACAGCTCCGTGAGAGTCAGAAGCAGCCGCCTTATCCGAAAAAGCAAAGGAAAGCGAAAGAGATGAGATGAATAAAACAGATCCAATAATTATTTTCTTAAAAAAGCGCATCCGGTTTCCCTCCATGTCATAACTGATATATAATAACATAGATACAGCGTTCCCGAAACTGAAAAGATGAAACGGAGTTTTTTATGGATAAGGATCAAAAGACTTGGCTTATAAGGCTTCTGATAGCAGGCTGTCTCACGGCGGTCTTATTTTTCATCCCCTTGGAAGGGTATCTTAAGGCTATACTCTTTCTCATCCCTCTTCTGATCGCGGGCTATGATGTATTTTTGTCCGCCGGGAAAAAGCTGGTCTCCCTTGAGTTCCTCTCGGAAGATTTTCTGATGTCCGCCGCAGCCGCGGGGATCTTCATTACAGGTCTGATATGGACAGGCGAATTTGCGGAGGCTCCCATCATCATGCTGGTATATCAGCTTGGAAAGCTGATATCGGGGGCATTTGAATCCTCTGTCGAGAAAAATGAGGACTCCCTTTTGGACGCCGATGGGCTTTCGATCCTTCACGGCGCGCTTGACAGAAAATCCCCGATCGAGCGCAAGATGAAGCGCTTCTCGAAGTTATTTGCCCCGCTCTTCATCACTGCCGCTCTGCTGGTCATAATCATCCCGCCTCTTTTCAGGATGCTCTATAACCTCCCCCCGATGATGGATACCTTTGTCTACGCGGCCATGACCCTTCTCATTTTAAGCATTACCTCGCCCGTCACAAAAAGCATCTCCTTCTGTTTCAGGAACACTCTGTCCTCACTTTTTTCAAAAAACGTTTTCGTGAAGGATCAGTATAGTATCCATTGTCTCTCTTCAACCTGGATCACACTTTTTGACTCAGAGGAGAATAAGGAAAGAGCCGGTGATCTTAAGGCTCTCGGCGTTCACCGGACGGAGGTGCTTTCCGGCGAGCTCGAAGAAAGAAAGATTACCCTTGAAAAGACTCTCCGTCAGAGACAGCGAAAGACTTATCTTGCATATCTTTCAAATACTCCTGAAGATAAGGCTCTCATCCAAAGAGCTGACACCGGGA
>OMRF01000105.1 GCA_900313435.1 uncultured Lachnospiraceae bacterium
ACCGCCCTTAAATCTCGTTGTGGTTTCCACTACTGTAGTATCATTAATAAAATGATCATCTCGCATTTCAGCCGGGATGTCTTCCCAGGCCGGAATATCAGTCGAGCCCATGGTCAGCGAGCGAAGATGATCCAAGATATCCTTTTGAGCAGCAAGAATATTCTGATCAGTATAGTGCGTTGCAACTTCATTAAGACTTGAAAGAGCTGCTTTCAGAAGTTTTTTCTCTTTTTCATATCCGTCCGTATAATGTGAAGATGCCGCATATAAATTAACTGCCTGTACTGCTGAAAGGGCAATCTGCCTGTCTGTTTCGGGCAAACCGTTAGCTGCAGTCCCAAGCGTTTCTGCAAGTTCAAGGGTCTTGTTTTTGAACACCATATTTTTCGAATCGGAGAGAGTATTCTTTGCGTCATCTTTGGTGACCTTATATACTGCAGGATGTCCTGTTTCTCTTACAGTCAGCCCACCGATAGTAAGCCGCATCTCCCTGTCAAGGATCCGCTGCAGATCATCATAGGTTTCTTTTGCCTGAAGTTGCGCTTCCAGAGCTTTCGCGTTATTTTTCTTTAATTCCAGAATCTTCGCCTTCTGCTTTTCGAGAAGGAGTTGGCCTCTGAGCACCATAACCGAGCATTTTAACTGGCTTATTATCTCTATCTCATTTGCAACCGGTGTTTCGTCTATCTTCTTGTCTTTACGCAGAAGCTTATAATACTCCAGCCGATCTTCAAGGGTCAGACTCGCCTGTTCGAAATCCTCTTCGAGTTTTTTTATCCTCTTTTGGATCTCTTCCTCTGTCCCTGGCTGAGGGATATAGTCAGGAGCCTTCACCTGGTTCGTGATCATAAGATACCGGCTGAGCTCCTGGTCCGACATAGAGACAGAAGGTTCGTATTTCGTCAGGATAGATCCGTCAAGCTTTACGCGGTTTGCTTCGAGATAGGCCCGTACTCTTTTCTTGAAAAGCTCCATAACCTCGATCTTAGGATCCCCATCTTCTACCAACTTATCGTATCCTCTGATCAATGCTGTATATTCGGCGAGATTTTTACGGATATTTGCCCCTGACATCATCACGGGTGTGAAATGAAAGGTCTTTATCCTGTAGCGCATCATATCCTTGTCGTAGCTCTTTTCGGTTTTTTGATGTGCTTCATCCTCTTTGTAGATGACCTGTTTTACTGTGTCATAGGTCTCAAGCGTATACGCTGTAGCCTCAGATGTAAGCTTTTTCGCCTCATCGATCATTTTATTTCTCTGTTTTTCTGCGGGCGTACTTGCCTTGAAGACTTTCTTGCCAAGCTTGGCGCTGTCCTGTTTTTCTGAGCCGGGGATGAATCTTTTGTCATTTGAATAAGTGAGATCCGTGCGGTTTCTGTATAATAGATCTTCCTGAAATAAAGATTCATTCTGAGTCTCATTCAGAAACTGATTAACGCTGTCTTTCTGTTGCGTTTTTATCGTCTGCTCATCCAGTGGTATCGGATTGTAGATATCCATGTAAAATCCTTTCCGAGATACTTACTCGTTTATAATACATAAATGGACTCGACTAATATAACACAAACCATCCGATGCATAAAGCTTGTGGTTTGCGATTTAAAATAGTAAGCTTTATTATAATACAAAAGATTTTTTTACCGGAGATCAACTATGATAAAGATTGGACAACCCTTCATAACAACAGAAAACGACATAGCATATCTGCGCGCTCATATAAGCATACCCGATGATGCTGCAATGCGTTATAAGGAAGTGACGTCAACTCTTACAAACACCGCATGGCTTACAGCTATGGATTATCCGCCTGCGTCCTGGAAGGACGATGGAACCATGTGGTTTTCAGTATCGACTGAATATTCGAAATATCTGTGTAAGGAACGAAGCGACGCCTTCGTCATTGCCTGCCTGTGGTATGCCATGGTCACCCAATCGGATATAGAGTTCGAAGCACCTGTCTCCGCAAGGCTGTATGAAGGGTTGACAAAAAAACTGATACCGGCACTTTCCAATGAAAGCTATGGCAATATAAAGCTTATCGGACCGATCAGTGAAGAGCCGATATGGCACGAAAACGGAGTCGTTACAGGTATGTCCTGCGGAGTGGATTCGCTCTATACTTTGCTGTGCTATGGCGAAGATACCGCGCCGGACGGCATGAAGCTGACTCATCTTGTGTATTATGACAGAAACTATCTTTTGCCACGGGTGCAGCCTCCGTACGATCTCGATGAAATATATGAGAAAGCGGCACAACCGCACAAGCACTACATAGAACATGCGAAAACAATAGCAAAACATCACTCTCTGCCGCTCATAGTAATGCGAAACAACATCGACAGAGATTTTTACAGAGGAGCAAGTATCTTCACCTCTATGCATCGTTTGCTGGCGTGCACTCTCGCGCTTGCGCATCTCTACGGGACATATATAAGTTCCTCTTCCGGACATGAAGATAATGTTGAAGTATCGCTCTTTGCTCCGACACAGCATTACGAAAATCTTATGTGCGAAAGTTGCCGCACCGAGACACTCAGCTATGTGACCAGCGACCATAAAACGAGATCGGAAAAACTGCGGGCACTGGCCGATGATAAGGATGCTCAGGAATTCCTTGCCGTATGCTTCAACCCTGATGAGCACGGAGCAAACTGCGGCAATTGTTACGGCTGCTGGAAGACGATCATTCCGCTGGACATAATGGATAAACTGGACGGATTTGAAAAAAGCTTTGATCTGAACAAATACCGTTCTGAAAGAAAAAAGGTATTTAAAGATCTTATAGATTTTTCAAAAAGACCGGAAGCTAGCTCTGCCCGTGACAGTGTAAGACAGTTTGTTAAGCTCGCTGAAAAAGAGCAAAGTGAGGCCGGAAGAGAATTTCTGGAGACACTCAAATAAATAATGATCATCCCTTCTTATAGTCACTGTACATGAAACGCTTTGATAGTTCACTTAAGCATATCTTTCGGCAGTACGGATCTTTAAACCAGTTGTCCGGTCCGATATGCTCATCGTATGCAGGTATCAGGGTAATGCTTTTCCCGTTTTTTTCTTCAAAGATAAGTTTGTTGATCAGCGGGAGATTCCGCGCCTTTTCCTCCGGATGCAGGTCAAAGCGATCTATCATCCTTTCTGTCTCTGTAGAAATGTCATAGCCGATGAAAGCTCTTTTCTCATCTTCTGATGTACCCTTTGACAGTTCAGTGAAACAATCCATCTTGGCCTTATGGAGCATCATAATGGTATTGAAATAATCCGGGAATGATCTGTTTGATGCCGATTCCGGATTCCTATGCATGTATCTGAACATCCTGACGGACGATGTTTCTATCCTACCGGCTGTGCAAAGATAATCATAATTGAAAAGTCTGTCTTCGCCGAATTCCAGACCTTCGCGGAATCTGATCCCATGCCTGTCCAGCAAGGCTTTTTTATAGAACTTGTTGCATGCCGAATACACCAGAAGATGCCTTGTTCTGATGTATTCATCCGCAAAATCGGAACTGCTCCCGTAAATCCTGTCGTCTACGGTTGACGGCTCAACGCTTTCAGTCAGACAATCTACATGCTCAAAGCTGAATATATAAAGGTCCGCGTTAGTCTCAACGATCTTCCTGCATTTATCAAAGAAACCGGGGATAAGGCAATCATCACTGTCCATGAAGGACACCCAGTCACCCTTTGCAGCGTCGATCCCTGCGTTTCGTGCAGAGGAAACACCCCGGTGCTCATGCAGCAGAATTTTTATTTTCTTTCCCGGAAGATCACGGTACTTAGCGAGCATTTCCGCGGTCCCGTCATCTGACCCGTCATCCACCAGGATCAGCTCAATATCTTCCGAAAGCTGAGATATGACAGATCCGACAGTTTCATCCAGGTACTTTGCACAGTTATATGTTGGCACTACAAATGAGATCATAAGTTCAATATTTCCGTATTTTTTCACTGCCTGACCAAAGCCCCTTAAGCTGGTCGTTTTCCATGACACGGTATATAAAATAATCGTCGAGTATCCTGTCTGTCTTATCCCCAAAAAGAGGGCTTCCGCAGACGCGCTGTATATCATCTCCGGGTGATGTGTTGAATTCGATCATTACAGGATCACCGGATCTATCTATGGCAAAATCCCAGCCGATCCACTTGAATCGTTCCAGGCTTTTTCTGAAATATTTGATCTTAATTGTCTTCGCAGCTCGTAGAGCTTTTATATATAGAAATTCATACAACAGAGCCTGCTCCTTTTGGATTTTAGTCCTTTCTTATACATTTTTACGATCGATCAGGATCTTTTGTCAGAATCG
>OMRF01000351.1 GCA_900313435.1 uncultured Lachnospiraceae bacterium
CAGAGCCCGTGGAGGGAGCGTAGAAGATGAATGAATTCATATCCCAGGGAAGCCTTATTGTTTTTCTCCTTTCCTTTGTTTTTTCGATCATTATCGGTAATATCCTTGTCCCCTTCCTCACCAAAAAAAAGGTGGACCAGACCGAGAGGGAGATAATGGAATCCCACGTGAAGAAGAACGGGACCCCGACTATGGGTGGCTTCATTTTTCTAATACCCGTGATAGTTTTCGGGATCATACTTTCCTTCCAAAACTCCCGGCTTATTCCCGTGATGATCGGTATCATCTCCTTTGCTATCATTGGTTTTATTGATGATTTTTTGAAGGTCGTAAAGAAAAAGTCAGACGGACTTAGGACTTGGCAGAAACTATTGCTTCAGATTGTTGCGGCTACGATACTTCTTCTTTACATTATCTATTTTTCCGATATCAGTCTGCAGATAAGAGTACCGTTTCTTCCGGGACTTATCGATATAGGATGGATAGCGATCCCCCTTTATTATTTCTGTGTTCTCGGAACCGTTAACGGGGTGAACTTAAATGACGGCGTAGATGCGATGACATCTACTGTCACGCTTGTAGTTGCGGGCTTTTTCTTTGTGGCATCCTTCATCACGGGAGCAGCTACGTCTGATCTTTCAATATCCGTGATCGGAGCCCTCCTTGGTTTTCTGTTCTTCAATCTCCATCCGGCAAAGATATTTATGGGGGATACGGGTTCCCTTGCCCTCGGCGGCTACGTCGCGGCCATGGCATATGTAATGAATATGCCCCTTTTCATCATCGTAGTAGGCTTCATATACCTTCTTGAGGCTGTTTCCGTGATCCTTCAGGTGTCTTATTTCAAGATCTCCCATGGAAAGAGGATATTCAAGATGACTCCTATCCATCATCATTTTGAGCTTTCGGGGTGGTCGGAGCCAAAGGTGGTGGGTGTGTTTGCGGCGATCACCTTCATTCTGGCAGTTGTAGCGCTCTACGCGATAAGATGAGTGAGACAAATATAAAAAAGTTCAGACGAAGCAGAACGAAGAGGCTGTATTACTTTGATTACAGCTTCTTTCTGATACTGGTCGTTCTCTTTGCCTTTGGTTTGGTAATGCTTTACTCCGTAAGCGCTTATCAGGGCAATCTGAAATTCGGAGACAGCACATATTATTTAAAGAGACAGGCGATGTTCGGCGCGATAGGGATGCTTATCCTTTTCATCGTGATAAAGACCGGATACGCTTTTCTTGACAGGCTTTCCGGCATTATATATATCATTTCGCTGGTTCTCTGTGTGGCAGTAAATTTTATGGGATCGAGCGGCGGAGGTTCGGTCCGTTGGTTTCGGGTAGGCCCATTAAATGTGCAGCCTTCTGAGATAGCAAAGCTTGCCATTATCATATTTCTCGCCCATCTTATCTCACGTTCGAACAAGGGACTTCGGGAGACAAAGAATATCTTAAAGGCCTTTCTCCTTGTCATTCCTTTTGTGGTGGTCATTGCATATACGAACCTCTCTACCGCGATAATAGTTGCGGGGATCGCTTTTGTAATGCTTTTCGTAGCTGCAAGAAGATCCATGATCTTCGTTGTGATCCTTATCATAGGCGCACTGGGCGTGGCTCTGTTCATAGTCTTTCAGGGCTACAGGAGCAACAGAATTTCGGTATGGCTTCATCCGGAGGATTATTCCGATGGCTTTCAGACCATGCAGGCTCTCTATGCCATTGGCTCCGGCGGTGTCTTCGGCCGGGGGCTCGGAGCCTCCATGCAGAAGCTTGGCTTCGTACCGGCTGCGAACAATGACATGATCTTCTCCATAATATGCGAGGAACTTGGGATAATCGGGGCTGTAGGTCTCATAGTACTTTATATACTGTTCGCCTGGAGGTGCCTTGTCATTGCACTGAATGCGACAGATCAGTTCGGATCCTTCCTTGTCATAGGGATAATGACCCACATATCCCTACAGGTCGTTCTCCATGTCGCAGTCTGCACTAATACCATACCAAACACGGGCGTTACCCTTCCGTATATCAGCTACGGAGGCTCGGCACTCATCATGCTCCTCTTCGAAGCAGGGATAGTCCTGTCTGTTTCCGCAAAGATCCCGATACCACTGGAATCGGATGAGGGGACGGTGATAGCGCAGTGAAACTCAGGTTATACCGATTCTTCAGCGCCCTTCTCATGGTAGCGATAATATTTGTATCAGCCCTTCTCTTTGTGCTCATCGCATGCAATGTGAAGACCTATACTTTTACGGGGAATACCGTATATCAGGAAAACGAGATCAAGAAGCTTGTCGTGACTGAGACTTATGATACCAATGTTATCGTGGGCTCGATCATGAGCATTATATATCCTAAGAAGGGGATACCCTTTGTAAAAAAGGTCCGGATGAAGCCTGCCGGGTTAAACACAATGAAGGTTGAAATAACGGAGAAAGAACTGTCCGGTGTTTCGCAGCTTCCTGACGGGAGATTTCTCTATTACGACAGCGATTATAATGTGAGTGAGGTTTCGGAGCGTCAGGTGGAGGGAGTGAAAAAGGTAGAGCTTCCGACTCTTATGGAAGAACCGGCTAATGGCAAGAGGATCCCCGTTGATGACGGGACTATAAAGTCTCTGGAGATACTTGACAGGGAACTTCCGAAGCGGGAGATTTCCGTGGACCGCACGAAGCTTTCCGATGACGGGAGCATAGTGCTCTATAAAGGCAACATAGAGATAAGGCTCGGACAAAGGACAAATCTCGCGGATAAGATAGCAAGACTTCCATATATTCTTCCGACTATCGAAAACCAGTCCGGAATACTGCACGTGGAAGATTTTTCCGAAGAAAACACGGATATTGTGTTTGAAAAGACTTAATTTTTGAAAAAGGCTCTGTCACTAATATTGGCTGTTTTTTGGCACATTCAACCAGCGGTTAAATGAAATGGCTATTTACCAACTCATGGTTGATATACTGAACATCACCGGTGACATCTCCATGAATGATGTATATACAGCATCGAATTATGTTCATGAACTCGTAGGTGAGAACGCGAATATCATTTTCGGCGCAGATGTCAATACTGAAACGGCTGACGAGGTCACGGTCACCGTCATTATCATGGCAAACTGAAGCAACAGGATCTTTGTACGGCATCGTTCCGGCTGCAAACAATGACTATTGAAAAAAACTACGGAATACTATATGTGGATGTTTTTTTCAAAGAAAACACAGATATTGTGTTTGAAAAGACTTAATTTTTGAAAAATCACTTGCGTAATATAAGTAAAACCTTTAATATGTCTATTGAATTTTGTGGCAAGTCAAAAAGCCGTGCTTTTAACTTTTGAGGTTTAAGAGGAGGAAGTTACCTTGCTTGAAATAGTTCAGCCTAATAATGCCGCTGCGAAGATCATTGTTATAGGTGTAGGCGGCGGTGGAAACAATGCAGTAAACCGCATGATAGAAGAGAATATCGGAGGGGTTGAATTTGTCGGAGTGAATACCGACAAGCAGGATCTTACGCTCTGCAAGGCCCCCACACCCATACAGATCGGGGAGAAGCTCACGAGAGGACTCGGCGCCGGCGGAAATCCCGAGGTTGGAGAGAAAGCCGCGGAAGAGAGCGCAGAGGCTATCCAGAGCGCCGTGAAAGGTGCCGACATGGTCTTCGTCACCTGTGGAATGGGCGGCGGGACTGGTACAGGAGCCGCTCCCGTCATCGGAAGGATAGCCAAGGAGCAGGGTATCCTTACGATTGGCGTTGTTACGAAGCCGTTTTCCTTCGAGAACAAGAGCAAGATGAACAAGGCTCTCTCAGGTATTGAGAGGCTTAAGGAAGGTGTAGATACTGTCATAGTGATCCCCAACGACAAGCTTCTTGAGCTCACAGACAGGAGAACTTCCTTCGCAGATGCCCTGAAGCTTGCGGATCAGGTCCTCCAGCAGTCGGTTCAGGGTATCACGGATCTCATCAATAAGCCCAGTCTTATAAATCTTGATTTTGCGGATGTCTCTTCGGTGATGAAAGACAAGGGACTTGCGCATATCGGTATCGGTACCGCGAAGGGAGACGATAAGGCTTTAGAGGCTGTCAAGCTTGCTGTTGAGTCGCCGCTTCTTGAGACGAACATCAAGGGCGCGACGGACTGCATAGTGAATTTCTCTGGTGACATCTCCCTGAATGATGTATATACAGCATCGGATTATGTTCATGAGCTCGTAGGTGAGAATGCGAATATCATTTTCGGTGCGGATGTCAATACTGAAACGGCTGACGAGGTCAGGGTTACCGTCATTGCTACAGGGTTGGAGGAGCCGGCTTCGGCAAACCCCTTCCCCAGTCTTAAGTATAGCACAGGAACAAATTCTCGTACGCAGTCGCAGCCCATAAGGACGAGTACGCCCATAGGTTTGAAACCGCAGGCGACTACGACCCAGAGTACCGATTCATTTTCTTCCGTTGCTGCAAAGGCTGCACAGCTCTCCGCTAATGCAAAGGCAGCAAGTGAAACGCCTGCAGCGCCGACTCCTTCCGCTGATACAGGTGCTGTTTCAAACGGATTCGTCGGCATGTCGAGGCCGCGTCCTACTTCTCAGGTTCCGGAGAAGGATATAAAGGTTCCGGATTTTCTGAAAAATATGAAACATTAATGCGGATCGCATACATGTTATGAAGGCTTACAACAGGGGACTGCTCTATCTGACAGTCCCCTGTTTCTTTGAAAGGGGAAAAGAGAGGGATTATGGAGCTTACTTTTGTAGGAGCTGATCATGAGGTCACAGGAAGCTGTCATTTCATTTCTGCTTGTGGAAAGAGATTCATAATTGACTGCGGTATGGAGCAGGGGCCCGACGCATATCTGAATCAGGAGCTTCCCGTGAATGCTCCTGAGATAGATTATGCATTCATTACCCATGCACATATCGATCACAGCGGTCTTTTACCCCTTCTTTATTCGAGAGGCTTCAGGGGCGAGGTGTATTGCACCGATGCTACGGCAGAGCTTTGCAACATTATGCTCAAGGACTCCGCTCATATTCAGGAGTCGGAGGCTGAATGGAAGAACAGGAAGGCTGCGAGAGCCGGATTTTCAAAGGTTGAGCCCATGTATACGACCGAGGATGCCGAGAATGTGCTGAAGCTCTTTCACCCGGTTCCGTATCATGAGAGGCTTGAGATCTCCGAAGGGCTTTCCTGCAGATTCATTGACGCGGGACATCTTCTCGGTTCCGCCTCTATAGAATTCTGGCTTTCGGAAAACGGCAATGAGAAAAAGATCGTCTTTTCCGGCGATATAGGAAATGCAACCAAGCCCCTCATCAAGGATCCCGAATACATCACGGAGGCTGATTACGTAGTCATGGAGTCCACCTACGGGGACCGTGATCACAAACAGCCTGAGTTCAATGATTTTGCAAAGGCTCTTTCAAAGATACTGACAGAGACCTTTGACAAGGGAGGAAATGTGGTGATCCCTGCGTTCTCGGTAGGGCGTACTCAGGAGATGCTTTATTTTATAAGAAAGATCAAGGAAGAAGGTCTTATGACCAGATATCTTGATTTCCCGGTTTATATGGACAGCCCCCTTGCAGTAGAGGCTACCCATGTATTCAATGAGAATGTGGCTGACTGCTTCAGTGAGACGGCTCTTGCTCTGATCCGGGCAGGGAAGAATCCCATCGGCTTCAAAGGGCTGTATGTCGCCGTTTCAAGCGATGAATCAAAGGCCATTAATTTTGACAGGACTCCCAAGGTCATAATCTCGGCATCGGGAATGTGCGAGGCCGGACGTATCCGGCACCATCTCAAGCACAATCTCTGGAGAAGCGAATCTACCATAGTCTTTGTGGGTTATCAGGTTCCGGGGACTCTCGGAAACACGCTCCTTAACGGTGCAAAGGAAGTAAAACTCTTCGGCGAGGAAGTTACGGTCAACGCCCGGATAGAAAATCTCCCGGGTATCAGCGGGCATGCAGACAGGACCGGCCTCATCAAATGGGCAAAGGCATTTTCTCCCGCTCCTGCGACTTATTTCCTTGTTCATGGCGACGGCGATATCATTGATGCCTTTGCTGCAGATATAGGCAGGGAAACAGGCACGAAGGCTTATGCCCCTTATTCCGGGGACACATTTGACCTTCTTACGGGTGAAAGGATCAGGGAAGGCGTTCCTGTTGCTCCTGAAAAGAAGAGGGCAAAGAGGGTTTCATCGAATGTATTCGAGCGTCTTGTCGCTGCTGGAAAGAGGCTGCTTCACGTCATTACAGGCTGCGAGGGCATGGCGAACAAGGACCTCGGCAAGTTCGCGGATCAGATCAACGCCCTTGCGGACAAATGGGAAAGATGAGATTGAAGGTGCTTTAAGATGGAAAATGCCGGTTTTCAAAGATTAATTAAGCTTCGGCAATACATGAAGGAAGAGGGGATCTCCCTGTTCCTGATATTGCATTCCGATGCCCATATGAGTGAGTACGTGAGCGAAGCAGACTCCGATATTGAGTATCTGACGGGCTTTTCCGGGGAAAACTGTACAGTCGCGGTGACGCAGACAGAGTCTCATCTTTGGACAGACGGAAGGTTTTTCATTCAGGCTGAAAAGGAGATGCTCGGAAGCGGCACAGACCTTTTCAGATCAGGTGAAGATGGCGTTCCCAAGGTAGAGGAATTTCTTAAATCTCATGTCAATGAAGGAGAGACTGTCTCCTGCGACGGGCGCCGCCTTTCAAGAAAGCTCTTCAAAAAATATGATGAAGCGATAAAGGAAAAAAACGGTATCTTTGATACCTCATCTAATGTCATGGATAAGGTCTTTTCAAATAGACCAAAGCTCCCTTCAGAGAAGCTTTTTATCCTTAAGGATGAGTTTTCTGGAAAGAGTGCCTCTGATAAGCTTTCCGATGTGAGAAAACATATGAAGGAAAAGAAGGCCGACATATTCTTTCTTTCCTCTCTTTGCGATATCGCATGGCTCTTAAACTTAAGGGGCAATGATATTCCGTGCACTCCCGTTTTTTACTCCTTCCTTCTTCTTTCGATGGACGAAGGAAAATTATTCATAAATGAAGAGGCGGTAAGTAAGGAGATAAGAGATTATCTTGAGGGATTGAACATAAAGCTTTGTCCTTATGAAAGCGTTTATGATGCACTGTCAGAGGATCGGGGAAAGGCTGTTCTTCTTGACAGCGATACCGTGAATGAAAGGATATATGAAAGCTTTGGTGAAGGAACGAACTTCATAGAGGAGATCAACTGCACCGAGGTTATGAAGGCAGTAAAGAACGAGACCGAGATCAAAAATACAAAAAAGGCCCATGTCATTGACGCGGTCGCGATGTGCAGGTTTCTTTACGAGATCAAGACCGGGAAGATCGACATTGAGAAGGAAGACGAATATACCATCGGAGAGCGCCTCTACAGACTGAGAGAAGAGGGAGAGGGCTATATAGAGCCTTCATTTCCAACGATCGCGGCATACGGCGAAAATGCTGCCCTCATGCACTACACGGCAACTCCCGAGATGAAAAGCCCTCTTCAAAAACGTGGTTTTCTTCTGGTGGATTCCGGCGGCACATATTTTACCGGCACTACCGATATCACAAGGACAATAGCCCTCGGCGAGCTTACAAAAAAGGAGAGGGAGGATTTCACCCTGGTGCTGAAGAGCTCCCTTCGGCTCATGCGCGCGAGGTTTCTTGACGGTACGACGGGACAGAACCTTGACATTCTTGCGCGGGGCGTGATGTGGGAGAGGGGTCTTGATTACAAATGCGGGACGGGGCATGGGGTAGGTCATGTCCTTGCCGTTCACGAGGGACCCAATTCTATCAGGTGGAAGATAGAAAACGCCCCCGATTTTACGGCGCATCCTTTGAAGCCAGGTATGATAACAACGGATGAACCCGGACTCTATTTTGAGGGAGAATACGGGATAAGGATAGAAAATGAGCTTTTGTGCGTCGAGGACATAAAGAATGAGTACGGCAGGTATTACAGCTTTGAAAACATTACTCTTGTCCCGATAGACCTTGATGCCATCGAGCCATCCATGCTCACGGAAGAAGAAAAGGATCAGCTGAATGCTTATCACGAAGAGGTAAGAAAGACGATAGCTCCTCTTCTTAATGAGGATGAAGCAAAGTGGCTTAGTGAAGCCACAAGGGCGGTAGAATGATATGCCAAAGCTTGTACTGATAGACGGATATTCCATCCTTCACAGAGCCTTTTACGGTATGCCGGATCTGACCTATGACGGGAGACATACCGGCGCTGTCTTTGGCTTCATCACTATGCTGCTTTCGGTGATGAAGGATGAAAAGCCTGATAATCTCGTAGTCTGTCTCGATTCAAAGGAAAAGACATTCAGGCATGAGCTGTTTTCAGATTACAAGGGTACGAGAAAGCCCATGCCGCCGGAGCTTTCCGAGCAGATACCGCTTATGAAGGATGTGCTCTCCTCAATGGGGATCATGATGGCGGCTCTGCCGGGCTATGAAGGGGATGATATACTCGGAACTCTTTCAAGGCGGGGAGAGGCTATGGGATTTGATGTTACCATAGTCTCAGGAGATCGGGATCTTCTGCAGCTTGCAACGGAAAAGACGAAGATCTATATGCCAAAGACAAAGGCCGGAAAGACCGAGATCTTTACATATTACGCGAAGGATGTGGAGGAAGAGTACCATGTGACTCCCAGGGAGTTCATTGACGTGAAGGCCCTTCAGGGGGATACCTCCGACAATATTCCCGGCGTTCCGAAGATCGGGGAGAAGACGGCTCAGAATATCATTTCGGAATACAAAAGCATTGAAAATGCCTATGAGCACGTATCGGAGATCAAGCCGCCCCTCGCCGCAAAGAATCTTTCGGAATGCTATTCTATGGCACAGCTTTCCAAGGAGCTTGCCACTATAGTCACTGACTGCCCCATTGAGTGTGAGATCAAAGACTGCGCCCTCAAGGATATATTTACGGAGGAAGCGCATCAGCTTTTCAAGAAGCTTGGCTTTCGAAAGCTCCTTCATTATTTTTCAAAGGAAGAGGCGTCCGATAAGGAGAGTCTTGCTTCGGATGTTGCTGAAGCAGTAGATGTTACCGTGATAAGCGAGCCTTCTTTTGCAAGAGAGATAATAGAAAAGATAATCTCTTCCGGGGGGACGGCAGGAGTCAGCCTGCTTTTGGAAGCTCAGAAGTTTTATGGCGCAGCCGTAGCGTCAGATTCCGGGGTATATTATATTCCCTTGGGGCTTGGGCTTACCGAGGATGTCCTCGCAGGTCTTTTAAAGGAGCTTTATTTCTCGGGGATATCTGTTTCCACGGATGATCTTAAGAGGGATCTCCATATCATATCCCCTGATGAGGATCCAAAGAACGTTGAGGATATTGGTGTTCTTGCCTATCTTCTCGATCCGCTTCCGAAGGAATATCCGGTGGATGTGCTTTCCGAAAAATACTTAAATATCCCGCAAAGATCCATAGAGGAGATCTTCGGAAAAAAGGTGAAGGGGGAGTGGGGCTTTTCCGATATCGAAAAAGCAAAGGAATATGCGGGCAGATGCGCTCTGTCAAACAAAAAACTCCTTAATGCGCTTTTTGAACTGATCAGTGAAGCGGGGATGAAGGCGCTTTACGAAGAGATAGAACGCCCCCTAATATTCACGCTCTATATGATGGAAAGGGAAGGGATAGGAGTCTCCGTGGAAGAACTTGAACGCTACGGGGATGCCCTTGAAAAAGAGATAGCCTCTCTTGAAACAAAGATTTATGAAAAGGCCGGTGAGAGCTTCAATATAAATTCACCCAAGCAGCTCGGGGAGATACTCTTTGAGAAGCTTTCTCTTCCCGGAGGAAAGAAGACGAAGACCGGTTATTCAACGGCGGCGGATGTCCTTGAGAAGCTTGCGCCGAGTGTTCCTATCGTTAAAGATATCCTTTTGTACAGGCAGTATTCACAGCTTAATTCAACCTACGCAAAGGGGCTTCTTTCCTGCATAGCTTTTGACAAACGGATACATACCACCTTTCAGCAGACTGTAACCGCTACTGGAAGGCTGTCCTCCACGGAGCCGAATCTTCAGAACATCCCCATCAGGCTTCCTCTTGGGAAAGAGATCAGGAAGGCCTTTCTTCCCAGGGAGGGCTGGAGCTTCACGGACGCTGATTATTCCCAGATAGAGCTTCGTGTACTGGCTCACCTTTCCGGGGACGAAAATCTCATAGAGGCATTCAAGAGCGATTCCGACATACACAGGGCCACTGCGGCAAGGGTCTTCAAAAAAGACATAGAGGATGTCACCGAACTTGACAGGCGCCGGGCGAAGGCAGTGAACTTCGGTATAGTTTACGGAATAAGTTCCTTCGGGCTCGGGGAAAATCTGAACATCTCAAGAGCGGAGGCGCAGAAGTACATTGATGATTATTATCTCGCCTATCCGGCACTTAAGAGTTATCTTGACTCCCTTGTCAGTTCCGCGAAAAAAGACGGATACGCGCTTACCATGTTCAACAGGAGAAGACCCATACCCGAGCTTTTTGAGAAAAATTTCATGACGCGTTCCTTCGGAGAGAGGGTCGCCATGAATTCTCCCGTTCAGGGCACGGCTGCAGACATCATGAAGATAGCGATGGTGAAGGTCTTTGCCCTTTTGAGAGAGCGGGGACTTTCTTCCAGGATGCTGCTCCAGGTTCATGATGAGATATTGATCGAGACCGCTCCCGGAGAGGAAGAAGAGGTAAGGAGGATCCTTTCCGAGGGAATGGAAAAAGCTGCAGCACTTTCGGTCCCCTTAAAGATCGATATAGAGACCGGGAAAAACTGGTTTGATGCGAAGTAGGAGTTAGTATTGCTTTTCATTGGGATCACAGGGGAAGCCGGAGCCGGAAAAAGCAGGGTGATGGATTATCTTTCAAAAAAGGAAAGGGTATTCATACTCTACTCTGACGACTTTGCAAAAAAGCTTTCCATGCCCGGCGAGGAGTGCTATGAAGCAATAAGAAAGGCATTCCCACAGGATTATCTTTACGAAGATGACGGCAGTATGAATAGATCAGCGTTTTCTATGCTTGTCTTCAAGGATAAAAAGAAAAAGGCTCTTCTTGAGAGCTGCATACATCCGGTGGTAAAGAAAAGAATATTGCTTGATGTAGAGGAAAAGAGGAAGAGCGGTCTTTTTGACTTCTATTTCCTTGAGGCTGCGCTTCTTCTCGAGGAAGGCTATGACAGGCTCTGTGATGAGATCTGGTATGTCTTCGCGGATGAAGAGACGAGACGAAAAAGGCTTTCTGAACGTGGTTATTCAACTGAGAAGATAGATGGAATAATTGATCTGCAGCTAAAGAAAGAGGAATTTCTTTGTCGCACAAACGAAATAATAAAAAACCAAGGCCCGTTTTCACAGACAGCGGAACGGATAGAGGAACTTCTGAAGGAGAGACGCCTGAAATGATCGAGATACAGGAAAAGGAAGTGGAGAAGACCGAAGAGAACGGTGCCGGACTCATCTTCGGCCTTGATATAGGAACCCGGAACGTGGTCGGTACTGTCGGCTACATGACGGGAGAGTCGAGACAGAGGGGCTTTCATGTCACGGCGGAGGTTTCGATGCCGCACAGGACAAGGGCCATGCTTGACGGTCAGATCCATGACATACAGCGAGTCGCTGATACGATCGTGGATGTGAAAAAGGCCCTCGAAGAAATGATAAAGGCGCCGCTGAACGATGTCTGCATAGCAGCGGCGGGACGAGTTTTGCGTACCGTAACGACGAGGGTCGAGATGGTCTTTCAGGAGGAGACCATAATCACGGGTGAGATATTAAACGATCTTGATCTCATGGGGATAGACCAGGCACAGCGTGACGTCCAGGAGGATAATCCCAAATACCAGTTTTACTGTGTCGGTTATTCCGTGATGAAATATTACTTAAACGGCGAGATCTTTTCCCATCTCGAAGGGCACAAGGCAAAGAGGATAGAGGAAGTGATAATCGTCACCTTCCTCCCTGCGGATGTTGTTGAAGGACTGTATTCAGCTGTGGAGAGAGCCGGATTGTCAGTCGCGAACCTGACACTCGAGCCCATAGCCGCCATCAATCTCGCGATCCCGGAAAATTACAGGATGCTGAACATCGCCCTCGTGGATGTCGGTGCCGGTACAAGCGATATCTGCGTTACAAAGGATGGGACCATCGCCGCTTACGGAATGATCCCCCATGCCGGTGATGAGCTTACGGAGCCTATCGTCCAGCAGTTCCTGTGCGACTTTGACACGGCGGAACAGGTAAAGATAGATTCCGTAACCGAAAAGACAGTTACCTTCACGGATATAATGATGATCGAACATACCATTCCCGCAGAGGAGGTCTGGAAGTACACAGATCCCGTGATGGAGAAGATCACGGATGAGGTCGCGGAAAAGATCAAGGAATTAAACGGCGGGAAGACCGTTGCTGCGGCCTTCATCGTGGGAGGCGGCGGAAAGGTTCACAACTTCTGCAAGAGCCTTGCGAAAAAACTTGGGATAGCTGAGGAGAGAGTGGCTCTCCGCGGCGAAGAGGTGATGAAGGAGGTTACATTTGACCAGAAGGATATCAAAAAGGATCCCCTTCTTGTCACACCTATCGGTATCTGCCTTAATTATTATGAGCAGACCAACAGCTTCATCATGATAAGGCTCAACGGTGAGCGAATGAAGATCTATGACAACGGGCATGTGAGGATAATCGATGCCGCCATTCAGGCCGGATTCACGACTGATGAACTTTTCCCGAGACGCGCAAAAGAGATAAGATATCGTTTTGATGGCGAGGAGAGGATGATACTCGGCGACGCCGGTGACGGTGCCGTGATAACGATGAACGGTGAGCCGGCGGCTCTTAACACAAAACTTCGGCAGAGCGCGGATATAGTGATCACGCCGTCGACTGCGGGAGAAGAAGCAAAAAAGACACTTTCCGAGCTCCCAGGGCTTTCCACCGCCGCACTCGAGTTCAGGATCAACGGACAGACCATCAGATGTCCGAAATTCTTCGAGGTGAATGGCGTCATTGAGCCGGGAAGTTATGAGATCAAGGAAGGCGATGTCATAGAATCGCGGAATTTCTATACGGTCGCCCAGATCGCGGAATTCATGGATGTTGTCATTTCCGAGGATAATGAGATACTGGTAAACCGTGTGCCCTCGACCCTTGATACCCTGGTCTATGAGAATTTCAACGTGGAATGGACCATAGGTGGATATGACAGAAATGATGAAGAAGGGGACTTCGAGTCTGAAAGTGAAGGAGAGGGCAGAGTAGGAAATGCCGCACCAAAGTCAGAGGATAAAACCAAGCTTTCGATCCCTATACGAGTGACCGTCAATGATACCGAGATCACCATGACAGGAAGCGATGAGTATATCTTCTCAGACATCTGGAATTATTATGATTTCAACTTAAATGACGGAAACGGCAGGACGGTTGAGACCAGGGTGAACGGCGTAAAGGCAGGACTTGCCGCACCCATTCATGATGGTGACAAGATAGAAGTTTTCTGGGTTTGATAAAGGAAACAGGGCAATGGAATTATTCAGTATAGGCTCAGGCTCAAGCGGAAATTCCGTTTTCGTCGGAACCGGCAATACGCATTTCATCATCGATGCCGGTCTCAGCGGGAAGAGGATTGAGGAAGGGCTTAACAGAAATTCCCTTTCATCAAGGGATCTTTCCGGGATACTTGTGACACATGAGCACATTGATCATGTGGCTGGCCTCGGAGTGATGGCACGCCGATACGGCCTTCCAATCTACGCAACACCAAAGACCATAGAGGCTATCAAAAACACCGAAACACTCGGAAAGATAGATGAATCCCTTTTTGTTGAGATAGAAAAGGACAGGGAATTCACCCTTGGGGATCTGTCCATCAAGGCCATAAGCGTATCCCATGACGCCGCCGACCCGGTAGGATATATATTCTCTGACGGAAGGAAGAATGCGGCCGTCGTGACGGATCTCGGAAAATATGATGATTACATCATCGAAAACATCAGGGGGATGAACGTGCTCTTCCTCGAGGCAAATCACGACAAGAACATGCTCGAGGTCGGCCCGTATCCCTATTATCTGAAGATGAGGATACTTTCCGACAACGGTCATCTTTCAAACGAGGCGACGGGAACGCTTCTTTCAAGCGTGATAGGCGATGAGACACAGCACATATTTCTTGGGCATCTTTCGGCGGAGAATAATTATCCTGAGCTTGCCTATGAGACGGTCTTCCAGGAGATCACTCTCTCCGACACCCCGTACAAGGGCTCTGATTTCCCGATCACGGTCGCAAAAAGGAATGAGTGTTCACTTAAGGTTGCAGTATAGTAAAGACGAGGAGAAAAGACGATGCTTGACAGAGTAGTTATCACGGTAGTGGGAAAGGATACAGTGGGTATCATAGCCCGTGTCTGCACGGTGCTTTCAGGTCACGGGATAAACATCCTTGATATTTCCCAGACCATAGTTTCCGGCTTTTTCAACATGATGATGATAACCGATATTTCAAAGTCCGATCTTTCCTTTGACGCGATGCAGGATGTCCTGCTTTCTACGGGAAAAGAGATCGGGGTCGATATCAGGGCACAGCGTGAAGAGATATTCGACATGATGCATAGGGTCTAATGTCGGAGGTGACATATGTTAATGAATTCAAGCGAAGCGCAGAATGAATTTACATTTGTCCGTACAGGCCCACTTAACGAATCGAGCCGGAAGGCGAAGATGAGTTTAGTGGGATCGGAGGTGTTTTGAAATGATAACTCAGGGCGAGGTACTTGAAACAAACCGGATGATAGCAGAGGAAAACCTCGATGTAAGGACCATCACGATCGGGATAAACCTTCTCGACTGCATTGATCCGGATCCGGATAATACCTGCGACAGGATATACGAGAAGGTCACCCGTACGGCGGAAAAGCTGGTAGCTACCGGCGAAGAGATAGAGCGCAGTTTCGGTATCCCCATCGTGAACAAAAGGGTTTCGGTGACTCCCATTTCCCTTATAGGCGCTGCCTGCTGTCAGATCGCAACTGATTTTGTAAAGATCGCCCGAACCCTTGACAGGGCTGCAAAAACTCTCGGGATCGATTTTATCGGAGGATACTCCGCTCTTGTTTCAAAGGGTATGACAGATGCGGATGAGCTTCTGATACGGTCCATACCCGAAGCACTTTTTGTGACGGATCTTGTGTGCTCCTCGGTGAATGCCGGCTCCACAAAGACGGGGCTTAATATGGACGCTGTCAGGTTACTCGGTTCAATGATAAAGGATACTGCTGAAGCCACAAAGGACAAGGGCTCGATAGGTTGTGCAAAGCTTGTGGTATTCTGCAACGCACCCGACGACAATCCCTTTATGGCAGGAGCCTTTCACGGGGTGACGGAGGGGAGCAGCGTCATAAATGTAGGTGTATCCGGACCCGGTGTTATGAGGAAGGCTCTCGAGAGCGTACGGGGAGCTGATTTTGAGACACTGTGCGAGACAATAAAAAAGACGGCCTTCAAGATCACAAGAGTCGGTCAGCTTGTAGCGAAGGAGGCATCAAAGGCGCTTCATATCCCTTTTGGGATCATCGATCTTTCACTTGCGCCTACCCCCGCCATCGGCGATTCCGTCGCTGACATACTCTGTGAGATGGGGCTTGAGTACGCCGGCGCGCCGGGAACGACGGCTGCCCTGGCGCTTTTGAATGATTCCGTAAAGAAGGGCGGCATAATGGCATCTTCCTCCGTCGGCGGGCTTTCAGGTGCCTTCATCCCGGTAAGCGAGGACAGGGGAATGATAGAGGCGGTGAATGCCGGTGCCCTTACTATTGAGAAGCTTGAGGCAATGACCTCTGTCTGCTCTGTCGGTCTTGACATGATAGCTATCCCGGGGGACACGACAGCCGCCACCATCTCCGGCATCCTTGCCGACGAACTGGCTATCGGAATGATAAATCAAAAGACTACCGCGGTCCGTATAATACCTGCCGTGGGAAAGAAGGTGGGCGACAGGGTCAGCTTCGGCGGGCTTTTGGGAGAGGCTCCGGTAATGAGAGTGAACTCCTTCTCCTGTGACGATTTCATTTCAAGGAAGGGACGGATTCCCGCACCTATCCACAGCTTCAAAAATTAAGAAAGGGTTCTCTCTTGCAGGAAGGAAAGGCTACAAATACAAAGAACGTAATACTGATACCGGCCCTTGACCCTGAAAGGGGTCCGCTTGTAGACCTTGTTTCAAAGCTCCTTTCCTATGATTTTCTTTCTGTACTCCTTGTAGATGACGGTTCTTCAACTGAAAAGAAGAGTGTTTTTAAAGAGTGTAAGGCGTTAGGCTGCGATGTCATAAGCTATGACGTGAACAGGGGTAAGGGCTATGCCCTTAGGAGAGGCTTTTCCGAGGTCCTTTCAAAAGAAGATGTCTATGGGGAGGCAGATGTCATCACAGCTGACTCTGACGGACAGCATACAGTAGAAGACATATTGAAGGTGAGAGAGGAGATGGCTGCCCACAAGGGCGCGTTTGTCCTCGGGGTAAGGGACTTCTCAAGTGAAAGCGCAAAAGAAAATGTTCCCCCGAAATCATTAAAGGGGAACAGGTTTACATCAAAGCTCTTCAAATACATGTACGGCCGGGAAATGGTCGACACCCAGACGGGTCTTCGCGGGATCCCGCACGATCTTCTTTCGGACGCCATAAAGATCAAAGGCGACAGATACCAATATGAAATGAAGGCGTTGATCAGGGCTGTCCGTTCGGATATTGAGATAATCGAGACTCCGATAGAAGTGATCTATATGGATAACAACAAGGGCACGCATTTTCGCCCCATCAGGGATTCCTTAAAGATAATCGGAGTGATAATCTCCCAGTTCCTAAAGTACTCCCTGGTATCATTGTCCTCATCGCTGGTGGACATCGTGGCTTTTACTATGCTTTCGGCCATGCTTGCACATGTCATACCGGTGGAGCATATCATAGTCTCAACCTATGTCGCGAGAGGGATCTCCGGTGCTTTCAATTTTCTGATGAACAGACGGGTAGTGTTTGGAGCCGGAAAGACAGCGCTTCTTCCCAGCATTATCAAATATATCCTGATAGCGGTACTAATTGCGAGCCTCTCGGCGCTGATAGTGAACGGGCTTTTCCTGATCCTCGGCTGGAACAAGACTGTGATCAAGATAATAGTAGATACCTTGCTCTTCTTTGTCAGTTACAAGCTTCAGCAAGCTTTCGTATTCAATCGTCACCCTCGTCAGCCTCGGAAACAGTGAAGACTGTACGCTTCTTCGCGTCTTCGTCGGCCGCCAGATATTCGTCATAGGTGGTCGTCTTGTCTATCATCGAGCCGTCAGGCAGGAACTCTATGATCCTGTTTGCTGTAGTCTCCGTGATCTCATGATCTCTTGATGAAAAGAGTATCACTCCGGGAAATTTCTGCATTCCCTTGTTCAAAGCCGTGATCGCCTCCATATCAAGGTGGTCGGTAGGCTCGTCGAATATCAGTACGTTTGAACCTTCTATCATCATCCTGGAGAGAAGGACTCGAACTCTTTCTCCTCCGGAGAGAACATTCATCTTCTTTACTCCGTCTTCTCCCGCGAGCAGCATCCTTCCAAGAAAGCCTCTGACATAGGTCGCGTCCTTGATCTCTGAAAACTGCGTGAGATAATCGGCGATGCTGTCTGTATTGTCAAATATTTTTGCGTTGTTTTTGGGGAAATAGGAGTGGGAGGTGGTGACACCCCATTTGAAATCTCCTGAGTCAGCTTCCATTTCTCCCGCGAGTATCGAGAATAATGTGGTCTTCGCAAGCTCGTTTCCGCCTACAAAGCCTATCTTATCATCATGTCCCACGGTAAAAGAGATATTGTCGAGAACCTTTTTCCCGTCTATCGTCTTTGAGATATTGTGGACTTCGAGCACCTCGTTTCCTATCTCCCTTCCGGGACGGAAATCAATGTAGGGATACTTTCTTGAGGAAGGTCTGATGTCTTCAAGCTCTATCTTTTCAAGGGCGCGCTTCCTGGATGTCGCCTGCTTTGATTTTGAGGCGTTTGCGGAGAAGCGGGAGATGAATTCCTTGAGCTCCTTGATCTGCTCCTCCTTTTTCTTGTTGGCTTCCTTCTTTTGTTTTTCGATGAGCTGGGACGACTCGAACCAGAAGTCGTAGTTTCCCGCAAAGACCTGGATCTTTCCGTAGTCTATGTCGCAGATGTTCGTGCAGACGCGGTTTAAGAAATAACGGTCGTGGGAGACCACTATGACGGTATTCTGGAAATTGATGAGGAATTCCTCAAGCCATTCTATTGCGTCAAGGTCAAGGTGGTTCGTGGGCTCGTCTAAAAGGAGTATGTCAGGAGTTCCGAAGAGTGCCTTTGCAAGAAGGATCTTTACCTTAAGCGCAGAGGGAACGTCTTTCATAAGAGTATGATGAAATTCCTCCGGAACGGAGAGACCGTTCAAAAGTGTCTCGGCATCCGACTCCGCGTTCCACCCGTCCATCTCCGCAAATTCCGTTTCAAGCTCACTTGCTTTGATTCCGTCCTCATCGGAAAAATCGGGCTTTGCGTAAAGCGCATCCTTTTCCTTTGAGACCTCGTAGAGCCTCTGATTTCCCATGATCACGGTATCGATAACGGGGTATTCGTCATATTTTGATTGATCCTGTTCAAGGAAGGAAAGTCTTTGACCGGGATCCATGGAGATCGTGCCTGTGGTAGGTTCGAGACGGCCCGAGAGTATCTTCAGGAAGGTTGATTTTCCTGCGCCGTTTGCACCGATGATGCCATAGCAGTTGCCTTCGGTGAAGCGTATGTTGACCTCTTCAAAAAGGGCTTTTTTTCCGATGCGAAGTGAGATGTTACTGGCTTCTATCATATTGATCTACTCCTGTTAAAGATAATATCTTGTGCAACGCCACGGAGAAGCATTTTAACCGAAAATGCCGTATTTTCAAAGAGTGTATTTTTTTGTTTTGGCATAAGTACAGGATTGGAGTGATTATTTGTTGATTTTTGGCTCTCAAATACATATATTTTATATCAGCGACTTAGCGCTCTTTTTATTTTTGCGCTTTGTATTCAATGGAACCAGTGATAATGATTAGGAGGATTTAGCAAATGGCAAGAAAAATGAAGACCATGGACGGCAATGAAGCCGCTGCATACGCATCTTATGCCTATACAGAAGTTGCCGCCATGTACCCTATCACGCCGTCGTCCGTCATGCCTGAGCATGTAGACGAATGGGCAACCCAGGGCAAGAAGAACATGTTCGGACGCGCGGTACAGATCACCGAGATGCAGTCCGAGGCAGGCGCTGCGGGCGCAGTTCATGGATCACTCGTCGCAGGCGCACTCACATCTACCTACACGGCGTCACAGGGACTTCTCCTCATGATCCCCGACATCTACAAGGTTGCCGGTGAGAGACTTCCGGGCGTGTTCAATGTTTCAGCTCGTTGTGTTGCGAGCCACGCTCTCAACATCTTCGGTGATCACTCGGATGTTTACGCTTGCCGCCAGACAGGTGCTGCAATGCTCTGCGAATCCTCTGTTCAGGAGGTTATGGATCTTACTCCCGTAGCTTACTGCGCGGCTGTAGAGGGCAGACTTCCTTTCATCAATTTCTTTGACGGATTCCGTACATCCCACGAGATACAGAAGATCGAAGTTTGGTCTGATGAGGATCTTGCTGATCTTATCAATAAGGATGCGATCAAGGCTTTCAAAGCAAATGCCCTGAATCCTAATCATCCCCGTCAGTTGGGTTCAGCTCAGAATCCCGACATATTCTTCCAGACAAGAGAATCCTGCAACAGCGCTTACAACGATCTTCCCGCGATAGTACAGAAGTATATGGACAAGGTCAACGCGAAGGCAGGTACTGATTATAAGCTCTTCAATTATTATGGAGCTTCTGATGCCGAGACAGTCATCATCGCAATGGGGTCCGTAAATGATACCATCGAAGAGACCATTGATTATCTTACAGAAAAGGGCGAGAAGGTCGGCGTCGTAAAGGTACGTCTCTACAGACCTTTCTGCGCTGAAAAGCTTATCGAAGCAATCCCTGCTTCCGTTAAGAGGATTGAAGTCCTTGACCGTACGAAGGAGCCCGGTTCACTCCATGAGCCTCTTGCTCTCGATGTTATCTCCGCTCTCAAGGGAACGAAGTTTGAGTCTGTTCCCGTTATGTGCGGACGTTACGGTCTTGGTTCAAAGGATACTACTCCGGCTGATATCGTTGCATGCTTCCACAATGATTCAAAGACTGAATTCACGCTTGCAATCTATGATGATGTGACGAACCTTTCACTTGATGCCGGCGAGCCCATCGTTACTACTCCCGAGGGAACAACGAACTGCAAGTTCTGGGGACTTGGCGCAGACGGTACCGTAGGCGCGAACAAGAACTCCATCAAGATCATAGGCGACAATACTGACATGTACGCTCAGGCTTACTTTGATTATGATTCAAAGAAGTCCGGCGGTGTTACAATTTCCCACCTGCGTTTCGGTAAAGACCCCATCCGGTCCACATATCTTATAAATATGGCTAATTTCGTTGCCTGCCATAATCCTTCCTATGTACGTAAGTACAACATGGTTCAGGATATCGTAGACGGCGGAACTTTCCTTCTTAACTGTTCATGGGATATGGAAGGCTTGGAGAAAAATCTTCCGGGACAGGCCAAGAGATATATTGCAGAGCATAACATCAAATTCTACACCATAGACGGTATCAAGATCGGTAAGGAGATCGGTCTTGGCGGACGTATTAATACAGTTCTCCAGTCAGCATTCTTCAAACTGGCAAATATCATCCCCGAGGATAAGGCTATCGAGCTTATGAAGAAGGCTGCTCTGGACACCTACGGACGTAAGGGTGATAAGGTAGTTCAGATGAACTATGACGCTATCGACCGCGGTGCAAAAGACGTAGTTGAGATCAAGGTTCCGGCTTCCTGGAAGGATGCAAAGGATGAAGAATTCTTCGGAAAGAAAGTCTGCGGTCACAGAAAAGACGTTGTGGATTTCGTTAATAATATCCAGAGACCTATTAATGCTCAGGAAGGAAACAAGCTTCCCGTATCAGCATTTAAGCCTTATGTAGCCGGTAACACACCCTCAGGTACTGCTGCATACGAGAAGAGAGGTATAGCAGTAGATGTTCCCAGCTGGAATCCGGATAACTGTATCCAGTGTAACTTCTGCTCATATGTATGTCCTCATGCAGCTATCAGACCTATTGCCATGACCGCTGAGGAAGCTGATAAGGCTCCGGCAGCCATGAAGAAGGCTAAGATGACAGGACTTGATAACCTGACATTCTCCATGACAGTATCAGTTCTTGACTGTACAGGCTGCGGATCCTGTGCAAATGTATGTCCGGGCAAGAAGGGCAACAAGGCTCTTACCATGACATCACTTGAAGAGAATATGGATCAGCAGGAGTGCTTCTCCTACGGAAGACACCTGCCTGTTAAGCCTGAGGTTAACGAGAAGTTCAAAGAGACAGCAGTTAAGGGTTCACAGTTTAAGCAGCCCCTCCTTGAGTTCTCAGGTGCATGCGCAGGCTGCGGTGAGACACCTTACGCTAAGCTGGTTACCCAGTTATTCGGAGACAGAATGTACATTGCTAATGCTACAGGATGTTCATCTATCTGGGGTAACTCATCACCCTCTACTCCTTATACGGTAAATTCAGAGGGCAAGGGACCTGCATGGTCAAACTCACTCTTTGAGGATGCTGCGGAGTTCGGATATGGTATGTTCTTGGCTCAGAGGGCACTTCGTGCTTCACTTAAGGCTAAGATCGAGGATATAGCAGTAAACGGCTGCAAGGAAGAGGCTAAGGCAGCTGCCAAGGAATACTTAGATACCTTTAATAACGGTGCTTTAAACGGACCGGCTACAGACAAGCTTGTTAAGATCTTAGAGGGATGCGACGGCGACAAGGCTAAGGACATCCTTAAGGATAAAGATTTCTTAGCTAAGAAGTCCCAGTGGATCTTCGGTGGTGACGGATGGGCTTATGATATCGGATTCGGCGGACTTGACCATGTACTTGC
>OMRF01000292.1 GCA_900313435.1 uncultured Lachnospiraceae bacterium
CCCCCTTTACTGCGTTAAGTTCAACTTCTATATCATCTGCTCCGTCAAAATGCAGCTTTACAGTGACTTTCCCTTCTTTTCCGACGCTCCTTATGTAAAGACCGCTCTGCCCGCCCGAGAATGCCGGGATCTTCGGACCGATTAGCTTTGCAGGTCCATCTATCTCAACGGAATAAGGATCGTTCATAAAGTAAAGCACATTCTTATTCTCATCCACTGCCCTGACAAAGATCTCAGCCACATCATAGGTGATGTTGTCATGAAGCTCTTTTGATGAGGTTTCCGCTTCAAGGACAACCTTTCTCATTGTGCTCTTCGTAACGGTCTTTACTACCTTTCCGCCGATCATCGCTTCGAATCTGTATTCCTTCGACTCGCCGCCCCAGTCGCCTATATATTTTTCGTAGAGCCTCCTCGCGTCATCCGGACTCATGTGATAAAAAGCCATGAGCTTCGCTGCGGCTCGAGCAATCTTCGGAGTGACCTTGTAGCCATGGAAGGCTGTTTCGTTCAGGCATATCTTCACAAGCTCATTCTGCTTTTTGGAAAAGCCCTCCTTTTCCATCATCTCATCGCCTATCAGATCGTTAATGGGGATCGGCCCTCTTTTCATGTTTTTAAAAGGGGTGTCCTCCGGGAAATATTCCTTTATGAAGCGGCCATTCTTGTACATCTTCACAGATTCGGCGTTTGTGATGATGTAGATGTTGCCCCGGACAGATGCGGGATGCTCACCTATATCCATTGATGATGTGACGTAAAGCACAGGACTTATCTTCGACTGGGCCGCATACACATAAGCGGCCGCCTTGGGATTCCGGAACATATCCATGATCCCATGATAACAGATCCTATCTCCGCTTCCGAAATCCTTGTGGGTATTGTAATCAAACATGCACCAGGCGAAGGAGCCTGCTATGTCACTCTCATGGTTTACGCTGTCAAGGACCCTCGCATGACGAAGCACATGTTCAAGGACTTCCTCCTCCTTGTCAAAAGGCTTCGTGGGGAACATATGCCCGTTGTACTCACTGATAAGATACGGCCTTTCCGGATCAGGAGTAACATCATCTTTTTTCTCGCAGCCCTGGTTGCTGCCGCTGTGAACGAAATCATTATATGTATAGACATCCTCAAGGAAGGACATCTTTTTGTTGCAGCGAACACCCCCTGTGAGCCTTGTGGGATCAAGGTCATGAGCCATCATGTTTGTCCTTCTGTAGAAGTCATCATCATCCCGGGACTCATTTATCCTTACTCCCCAGAGGATAATGGAGGGGTGGTTTCGATATTGGACGACCATCTCACGCACGTTGTTCACGGCGATGTCCTTCCACTCATCATCACCTATATGCTGCCAGCCGGGGATCTCGGTAAAAACAAGAAGCCCGATACGGTCGCATTCATTTATGAAGTACTGTGACTGCGGATAATGTGAAGTACGGACAGCATTAAGTCCGAGATCGTTTTTGAGGATAACGGCATCCTGCCTTTGCATCGACTCCGGCATAGCGTAGCCCACGTATGGATAGCTCTGGTGTCGGTTCACACCTCTGAGCTTTAAATATCTTCCGTTCAGATAGAAGCCGTCCTTTTTGAAGGCTATATCGCGAAAGCCCGCTTCCTTTTCGTCAAAATCCCTGACCTCATCATCAACAAGGATCTCCGTCCTTACCTTGTAGAGTCTGGGCGAATGGATATCCCAAAGGTTTATGTCTCCGGCAAGGGTTGAGGTACGGCCGTCCTCGCGGAGGGGCTGGTTTGATATCATTCGCCCGTCAAGGTATTGCCTCACAAAAAGTCTTCGTTCCTGAGCGATCTTTTTTGCTTCTTTTGAGAGCGTGATCACGGTGGAAAGCTTTCCGGGCATACGAAGCTCCGACAGTTCCTTTTTTGTAAGTGATCCCGTCTCGGCCGGCACCGAAAGCTGTGGACGAAGAAAGACATCATCCATATGAACAGGATCCTTTACCTCCAGATAAACATCCCGGTAAAGCCCGCCGTATGTCATGTAATCTATCACAAAGCCAAAGGGCGGCTGATTCAGCTCCTCTCTTGAGTCAAGCCTTACCGTGATGAGATTATCCTCACCGTACTTTAGATCTTTGAGAAGAAAGGTAAAGGCCGTATAACCGCATCTGTGGACCCCGAGAAAAGTCCCGTTCAGATAGACCTCCGCCTCATGCGCAGCGCCTTCAAAGGTAATGAATACATCCTTCCCGGCCCATTCTTCCTTTCCAAAGATGACCCTCTGATAGCAGGAGACCTTCTGATAAATGTTCTCATCAAAATAATGAAGGGGTGTCTCCGATACTGAGTGAGGGAGCGACACGAACGCAGCATCCTGCATCAGAGTCCCCTTATACTCTTCAGAAAAACTGTCCTTATAGTTCCAATCCCTGTCTATATATATCCTCTCACCCATCCTTATCCCCCTTTTCGTTTACCTTACGGATAATCCGTCGATCAAAAGTTCTACGAGAGAAGAAAAAGCATCCATGTATTTGATCCCGTTAGCCTTCAGCTCCTTGGAATTCAAGAACCTCTCAAGGGCTGCGGAATATATGAGCTTGAATACCGTAAAATCAACCGGACGAAATACCCCCTCCTCTATTCCCTGCTTAAGGACTGAAAAGGTACGTTCCCAGCCTGTTTCAAGCCGCTCGTTCATCCTTTTCAAAACATTGGGATAGCGGGAATCGTTTCCGATAATACCGCTGAAATCAAAACCGATATAGGTAGAAGGCATGGCGCCGAGGATCCTCCGGAATCTCTCAACCGTAGAAAGCCCTTCGTCCTTCAGCGCTTTCTCTTCCTCCTTTTCTATCTCATCAAAAACAAAATCGACCATTGCAAGGAGAAGCTCCTCCTTATCAGAGAAGACCATATATATGGTCTTCTTTGACATGGAGATCTCCTTTGCAAGGTCGTCCATTGTAAAGTGCGCACCCCTTTTCCTGAATATTGAAAGCCCGCCCTTGATGATCCGAAGCCTGTTCTCTGCTACAGCCCGCATCTGCTCTGCCCCCCTCATGGAAACCAAATTTAAATTTGCAGTTTCCATTTTATCACGGGTCTTGCCATTTAGGCAATAGGGAGATTTTGTACCCCCTGGTCTTCGGGGTTTTGGAACCCCGGGCCTTCGTGGTTTTGTTTTGGACCCCCGGGACTGTCCCGGGGGTCCAAAATCATTTATAGCGAATCCGTAAACCTTTTGAAGGCTTCCCTCCCCTTTTCATCATCCTTGAAGACTCCGGCTGAAAGGAGGACCTGAAGA
>OMRF01000066.1 GCA_900313435.1 uncultured Lachnospiraceae bacterium
AACGAGACTATGAAATAGGCCCATACGATATCTATCCCCGTGCAGCGCAGCAGCACGGTAGCCATCGTCACCATCACACCCCAGGTGAATACACTGTCAAAAAGAAAGGTGACAAGGGTCTTCCCTCCGGAACGAAGGGTGAAATAGGCGCTGTGGCTGTAGGCACAGAAAGGCATAGCAAGAGCCTGGATCACGATGAACATCACGGCAAGATGTCTGATCTCATCCGACGTGTTGTAGGCAGCGGGGAAGAAGCGTCCTACAAGAAGCATAAGAACGGACATCACGGCACAGGCAAAGACGGAAAAGAATATCATCTTGTTGTCGGCATCCTTTGCCTTTTCAAGTTCTCCGGCTCCGAGGTACTGCCCTACAACAATGGAGATGCATGCTCCGAGCTGGATGAATACGATATTAAAAAGATTTCCTATGGTGTTCGCTATATTGATGGCTGCAACGACATCGATCCCGCGCAGGGAATAAGTCTGGTTCAGAGCCGTAATTCCGGCCGCCCAGAGGATCTCGTTTATGAGAAGTGGAAGGCCCTTTATCGTTATCTTTTTGAAAAGCTCCTTCGGGATCAGGAGGCTCTTGTAAGCGCCCCTTAAGAAGCGGTTCACCTTAAGGTGGGTGTGAGCCCAGATCACCACTACGGAAGTCTCGATAAATCTTGCGACCACTGTAGCGATCGCGGCGCCCTGTACTCCAAGAGCCGGGAAGGGACCGATGCCGAAGATCAGGAGCCAGTCAAGGAGAGCGTTTGCGCCCACCCCAAAAAGACCTGCCACCATCGGAACGAAGGTCTGGCCGGTCTCCTTGATCGCCGTAGAATAGGCCTGTGAGACTGCGAAGGGGGGCAGGCTTATGAGGATTATCGAAAGATAGGAAAGAGCATAGTTCCTCGTAAGTTCAAGCTCTTCGGGGTTTCCGGTATCGTTAAGATAGAGTGATATCAGACCGTTTCCGAAAAAGATGAAGACCAGTATCGCTATCGCAGTGATGGCAAGGATCAACCAGAGCCTCATCCTGAAGGTATGCATGTGTCCCTTGTGGTCGCGCTTTCCGAAAAACTGGGCACCGTAGATCCCGGGTCCTGCCACGGCTCCGAAGACTGCAAGGAAGAAAACAAATACCAGCTGGTTGATGATCGCAACTCCTGTCATCTGCTCCGTTCCGAGCTGTCCCACCATGATATTGTCAAGAAGGCTCACGAAATTGGTGATGGCGCTCTGCAATATCATGGGCACTGCGAGCAATATGTATCTTTTGTAAAATTCCCTGTCGCCTATATATTTACTTTTGAATCTCTCAAGCATTTTAAAGAGTACTTTTTACTCCTTTGACATCTTAAGGTATTTTTCGTATCTTGCGCGGGAGTCCTCGCTTCCGACCTTGAAAAGATCTACTGCATTGTCGGGGAAGGTACGGCGCAGCGCAGCGTATCTCGTCTCGCCGTCAAGGAATTCCTCATATTCCATCGTTGGCTCTTTTGAGTCAAGAGTCATGGGATGCTCTTTCCTCGGATCATATCTGTAGAGGAACCAATAGCCGGCATCAACGGCTTTCTTCATCTCGGCCTGGGTAGTTCCCATACCTGTCCTGATGCCATGTGCCGAGCAGGGCGCGTAAGCCACTATCACGGAGGTTCCGTCGTAAGTTTCAGCCTCCTTTATGGCCGTAACGAGCTGGTTCATGTCAGCTCCCATGGCGACCGAAGCCACATAGACATTGCCGTAACTCATGAGCATGGCGCCTATGTCCTTCTTCCTGGTCTTTTTCCCGGCGCTTGCAAACTGAGCCACGGCGCCGACCGGAGTAGCCTTTGAGCTCTGTCCTCCTGTGTTTGAATAAACCTCCGTATCGATGATCAGGATATTTAAGTTTAATCCCAGAGATATCACGTGGTCGAGTCCGCCGAAGCCTATATCATAGGCCCAGCCATCGCCTCCGTACATCCAGAAGGTCTTCTTTGCGAGCATATCCTTGTATTTCAGTATCTCATCTATCTCCTTTTTCAAAGGACTGTTCTTTTCATGTTCAAGCGCTTCTATGAGAGCGTCGGAGGCAGCTCTTGATCTTTCAAAATCATCATTGCTTGAAAGCCACTCCTCACCGGCTTCCCGAAGCCTGTCGCTTACGGAGCGGTTGTCGAGAAGGTCTTCGACCCTGGTCTTTTCAGCCTTTCTCTGCTGGGTGACGGAGAGGAAGGTTCCGAGTGCAAGTTCCGCATTATTTTCAAAGAGAGAATTCGTCCACGCGGGACCGAAGCCCCTTTTGTTCACTGTGTAAGGGATACCCGGCATCGGTGCGCCCCAGGCCTGGGAACAACCAGTGCCATTCGCCCAATATACCCTGTCACCGAAGAGCTGGGTCATGAGCTTCGCATAAGGCGTCTCTCCGCAGCCGGCACAGGCGGCGGAAAACTCTACGAGAGGCTGTTTGAACTGAGAGCCCTTCACGGTCCAGCGATCAAAGATCTCCTTCTTGTCAGTAAGGGAAAGAGCATAGTCCCAGGTATCCTTTTCCTTCTGTCCGAAGTGAGCCGGTACCATATGGAGTGCCTTCCCGTCCGGTACGGGACAATCATGCACACAGGAGCCGCAGGAGGTGCAGTCATAGGATGATATCTGCATTGAAAACGAAAGGTTCTTCCCCTCAGCCTGCTTTCCTTTAAGAGGTGCCGTTTTAAAGCCCTCGGGCGCCTTCTCCTTTTCCTGCTCGGAAAGGAGGAACGGACGTATCGCAGCATGGGGGCAGACAAAGGAGCAACGGTTGCACTGTATGCAGGCGTCAGCGTTCCATTCCGGAACAGAGACCGCGATCGCCCTCTTTTCATAGGCCGTAAGACCAAGCTCTATGGTTCCGTCCTCATAGCCCTTGAAGGCTGAAACCGGAAGATCGTCTCCGTGCTGGCGGTTGATGGGGTAAAGGATGTTCTTCACCGCATCGGGAAGATGCGCTTCATTCTTTCTCCTGTCCTCAAGGTCCGTATCAACTGAGTCCGCCCACTCAGAGGGTACTTTGATCTCGTTCACGCCCTTTGCACCTTCATCAATGGCAGCGACATTTTTCGCCACCACCTCATCGCCCTTGGTGAAATAGGTCTTTTTTGCAGCCTCTTTCATAAGGTCAAGTGCCTTGTCCGTCTCCATAAGTCCCGAAACCTTGAAGAACGCCGCCTGAAGGACGGTATTCGTATGGCTTCCGAGACCGAGGCGTTTTGCTATCTCTGTCGCGTCTATGGTAAAGAGCTTTATCCTCTTCTTCGAAAGGAGCTTCTTCACATGGCCTGTAAGCTTCTTTTCAAGCTTCTCGAGATCCCATAATGTGTTCAAAAGAAGCGTACCTTCATCCTTTACCTCCTCAACGATATCGTACTGGAGAAGGAAGTTCTGATGATGGCATGCGAGAAAATCGGCATGCTTCACGTAGTAGGAGCCTTCTATGGGCTTCTTTGACATACGCAGATGAGACTTTGTGATACCGAAGGACTTCTTCGCATCATATTCAAAATACGCCTGGGTGTACATATCTCCGTGGTCGCCCAGGATCTCTATCGTATTGTGGTTCGCTCCGACGGTGCCGTCGCCTCCGAGCCCCCAGAACTTGCAGCTTATCGAGCTGTCCTTAAACCCGGGCATATCGGGTATTGAAAGGCTCTTATGCGTCACGTCATCTTCTATCCCGACAGTAAAGCCCCTGATCGGATTCTTTGCGGAAAGGTTCTCAAACACCGCCATGATCTGTGCAGGATCTGTATCCTTACTGCTCAGCCCGTAGCGTCCTCCTATGATATCCAAGTGTCTGCCTGCCCCGGTCATGGCAGCGGTAACATCGAGAAACAGCGGCTCTCCGATGCTTCCCATCTCCTTACAGCGATCAAGTACTGCTATACGCATTGCGGTCTTTGGAACAGCAGAAAGGAAAGCCTCAGTCTTAAAGGGCCTGTAAAGATGAACCTGGACGAAACCGTATTTTTTTCCGTCAGAAGCATTCTCATTCAGATAGTCAACCGTCTCCCTTATAGTCCCGGAAACAGAACCCATGGCGATCACCACATCGGTAGCCTCGGGATCCCCGTAATAATCAAAGAGATGGTAACGCCTTCCCGTCACCTCCCCTACCTTTTCCATATAGTCATCGACTATATCGGGAAGGGCATCATAGAAAGTATTGTTCGCCTCCCTGATCTGGAAATAGACATCCCCGTTCTGTACCGTATTCCTGAGCCTCGGATGCTCGGGGTTTAGGGCATGAGCCCTGAATTCATCAAGCGCCGTTTTATCCATAAGGGCTGTGAGCTTTTTTACGTCAGGCCTTCTTATCCTCGTGATCTCATGAGAGGTGCGAAAGCCGTCAAAGAAATGCATGAAGGGTATCCTTCCCTTCACCGCGGCAAGATGGGCGACCGCTGCAAGATCAGCCGCTTCCTGCACAGAGCCCGATGAGAGAAGAGCAAGTCCTGTCTGCCTGCAGGCCATCACATCCGAGTGATCCCCGAAGATACTCATGGCATGAGTCCCGACGGTCCGGCTCGCCACATGAAGAACTGCAGGAAGCCTCTCTCCCGCTATCCTGTAAAGGGTCGGTATCATCAGCATGAGTCCCTGGCTTGAGGTATATGTGGTAGTGAGCGCCCCGGTCTGGAGTGAGCCGTGAACCGCGCCTATAGCACCCGCCTCGGACTGCATCTCAATGAGCCTGACCGGCTGGTCGAACATGTTCTTCCTGCCCTTTGCCGCCCACTGATCGGTCAGGTTTGCCATGGGTGATGACGGGGTGATGGGATATATCGCCGCTATCTCTGTAAAATCATAGGCAGTATCCGCCGCAGCATGGTTTCCGTCGACAGTTTCAAAATCGCTCATTTTCATTTCCCTTCTATCCACTCTTTTGCTTCTTCCCTCATCTTGTATTTAAGTATCTTTCCTGCCGCGTTCATGGGGAAGGACTCTACGAACCTTATGTACCTCGGCACCTTGTGGGCCGCAATGGAGGCTGCGATGAAGGAACGCATATCCTCTTCGGATACCTCCCTGTCCTTCTTCAGGATAATGCAGGCCATGGCCTCCTCCCCGTATTTTTCATCGGGAACGCCTATCACCTGGACATCCTGCACATCGGGATGGGTATATATAAATTCCTCTATCTCCTTCGGATATATGTTCTCGCCGCCGCGGATTATCATATCCTTCAGTCTTCCCGTGATCCTGAAATTTCCGTTCTTGTCGCGGCAGGCAAGGTCTCCCGTATGAAGCCAGCCGTCAGGATCAATGGCCTGTTTCGTTTCCTCGGGCATCTTGTAATAACCCTTCATGGTATTATAACCCTTTGAGAGAAATTCTCCATTCTGGTCATCCCCAAGGGTCTCCCCCGTTTCGGGATCGACTATCTTGCACTGGACATGGGCAAAATGATATCCCACAGTCTCTGTCCTAACATCAAGAGGATCGTCCCAGGAACTCATGGTGGTGCCGGGGGCTGACTCGGTCTGCCCGTAAACACTTACTATCCCGGTCATGTTCATTTCATCGGGATCCGCTGCCCTCTTCATCAGTTCGGGAGGGCATCCGGCCCCTGCCATTATTCCTGTCCTCATGTGGGAGAAATCAGTCGACTTGTAATCGGGATGGTTGAACATCGCAATGAACATAGTCGGAACGCCGTTGAAGCAGGTTATCTTCTCCTGAGTGATGCAGGCAAGGGAAGCCTTCGCCGAGAAATACGGCATGGGACAGAGAGTCGCGCCGTGCGTCATGGAGGATGTCATTGAAAGCACCATTCCGAAGCAGTGGAACATGGGCACCTGCAGCATCATGCGATCGGCAGTGGAAAGATCCATCCTGTCTCCTATACACTTCCCGTTGTTCACCACATTGTAATGCGTGAGCATCACGCCCTTGGGGAAGCCCGTGGTGCCTGAGGTATACTGCATATTGCAGACATCATCCGGCTTTACCCTTAAAGCCAGCCTCTTCACTTCTTCGAGCGGTACCGAATCTCCCCTGTCAAAGGCCTCCTCAAAGGTAAGGCAGCCCTGCATCCTGAAACCGACCGAGATCACGTTCCGAAGGAAGGGAAGCCTCTTTGAATGAAGGGGCTCTCCGGGCTTTGTGGTGGAAAGCTCGGGACAGATCGTTTCTATTATTTCTTTATAGTTCGTGTCCTTCGTTCCCTCGATCATCACAAGAGTGTGCGTATCCGACTGCCGAAGGAGATACTCGAGTTCATGCACCTTATATGCTGTATTTACAGTCACAAGGACAGCTCCTATCCTCGTTGCTGCCCAGAAGGTGAGGAACCAGGCGGGAACGTTCGTAGCCCAGATGGCGACCTTCGCCCCGGGGCGCACCCCGAGAGAGATAAAGGAAGCGGCAAGCTTGTCCACATCATCCCTGAACTGGGCATAAGTCCTTGTGTACTCAAGGGTCGTATATTTAAAGGCATACTGATCCGGAAATTCCTCGGCCATCCTGTCGAGGAGCTTGGGAAAGGTTAGATCAATAAGCTCATCCTTTTTCCAGACATACTGTCCCGAGCCATCATGGTTGAAGTAGCGCATCTTCCGCATTCCCTTTGAGTCACTGTATCGCTCCATATAATTTACGAAATGCGGAAAGATAATATCGGGATCCTGAAGATCCTCCATCCAGCAGGGTTTCCACTCGAGTGAGATAAAGTTTTGATAATCGATCGAGGAAAGAGAACGCATGATATCATCGACCGGCATAGTACCCTCACCTATGAGGTTGTAGGTATCCTTGTCGTCGGAATCCCTCATGTGGACGTGGCGGACATAGGCGCCGAGATTTTTGATGGTGTCGGCAGGAGTCTCGTTACAATCCCTGTAGGGATGATGCACATCCCAAAGAGCCGAAAGATTATCATTTGAAAAGCTGTCAAGAAGATCCCGAAGTCTTTCGGTATTGGAATAGATACCGTTTGTCCTGATGAGAAGAGTCACATTCTTTTCTTCAAATAGAGGAAGGATCTCATTGATATTATTCCTAACAGCTTCCTCATTATCCTTCATAGCCGCTGCGGAAACAAAGGGTACATCCATATTTTCCGCGTACTCAAGAAGCGCCGTAAGTCCGTCTATATCAAATTCTTTTTCTGAAAGATCGATATAGCTGTCTATCGCGGGTATTGAAAGATGACGTTCCCGAAGGGATCTCTCGGTAGCCATCGTATTATATTTATGGAAGGGGGCACCTTTTTTGGTGAGGGAAGGAGTCTTGTTCAGGTCGTAAACTTCGATCCCGCTCATCCCGTTTTCTTCCGCAAGCCTTTCAAGTTCCTCGAAGGAGTAATTTTCCCAGCCCCTGGTTGAAAAAGAAAGTTTCATTCCTGAGTACCTCCTTCCTCTTCATATACTATCTTGTTCAGTGCGTTTATATAGGCGCGGATACCGGAGCCTATAACATCAGTCGATATGCCGCGTCCCGAATAGATCTTTCCATCGGACATGAGCTTGACTATGGTCTCACCCATGGCCTCATGCCCTTCGGCTATGGATTGGATCTCAAAATCATAGAGTTCAAAATGCCGCCCCGCTATGGCTTCAATCGCCTTGAAGGAAGCGTCTATGGGGCCGTCCCCGAGACAGATGCTTTCAAGGACGGTCCCTTTCTTTTCGATCGTCATGTGGCTTGATGCCTTGATCTCATTCCCGCTGTTTATGACATAGCTTATGAGATTGTAGGTAGGAGGAACCTGAAGTGCAGCCGACGCAACTATTGCATCGAGTTCGCGGCTTGTGATCACTTCCTTGTTTTTCGCGATCTCAGTGAAGGCCTTGAATACAGAACTCTTGTCCTCCTCGGAAAGATCATAGCCAAGTCTCTCTACCGCCTTCATCACCGATGCCATATCCTCGTTCGCGGAAAGCTCCATTTTGTCCTTTTCATTGTCGGATTCCGAAATGTCACTCACGAGGCTTTCCGATCCGCTTCCCTCGGCTATCCATTTTATCTGCTCGATCACCCTTTTCAGAGAGGTTGTAACTACTCCTGTCTGAAGCATGAGCTTGTCACCCTTTTCGGAAAGGATGTCCGTGATCGAGGAAAGCGCTACCGTGTTCTGTGAAAAGGCTGCGGCCTTCAGTATTTCCGCGCCGGCTTCTATGGCTTTAAGAGCACAGGCTGTCGCAAGGTGAAGATCGTTGCTTAAGGCAACCCCAAGACGCACTCCTTCAAGAGACGGCACTTCTTTTTTCAGACCGGTAATGAATTCGAAAAACTCGTCAGGAAGCATATTTCCTGCCCTGTCGTATATGGTGACGATGCCGGCACCGGCGTCGATGGCCGTCTTTATCGCTTCACAGAGAAAAGCACTCTCCGCCCTGGTAGCGTCCTCCGCTACAAACTCAACATCTTCCGTAAGCTCCCTGGCCTTTGAAACCACTGCCTTTACAGTCTCAAGCATCTTGGGCTGCTTCTGATGGTATACATATTCCATCCTTGCAGGTGAAAGACCGGCAACGACCTGAAGCCTTGGATGCTTTGCCTCCTTCATGGCAGCAAAGGTTATTTCGGCGCTTTCCTCCGTAAGTCCCACCGGCACTGCGAGGATACTGTTTTTCAGGGAGGATGCTATGGACTTGATCCGAAGGCTGTCAGGCTTTACATCTTCTATGCCTGTAGCCTCGATCACGGAAAGGCCGAGACGATCTAGTAGCTTTGCGATCTCGATCCTCTGCCTGAAGGTATGGGGTAGGTTCTTCAGGCTGTCAAGCTCCTTCAAAGTCACATCACAGATCTCGATCTCTCTCATTTCCGTTCCTCCTTCTTTTTAAAAATAATAAAAAAACTGCGTCTCTTTTTTTAAGAGACGCAGTGTCTATAACTATACTGCGCGGTACCACTCTTATTCGCGCTTCTTTGAAAAAAGCACGCTCTCATCTCCCCCTGTAACGGGAGGAACCCGTCTGCTTCTACTTAGGGACAACCGCATCATAAACCACTCCCTGTTCTTGCAGAGGCTCCAAGGCGAGTTCCCAATACCGCTTCCACTGCCTTTCAGCAACCGGCAGCTCTCTTCATTTGCACGGCAGAGGTACTACTCCTTTTCACAGCCTTTTCTATTTTATGATCCGTCAAGATACGGATAGCGCAAGGTAGAATAACACGGGAGAATGCGTTCGTCAAGTGTTTTCGGAAGGGGCGGCGTATTCCACCAACATGCCGGAAACATACTGATAGTGATTACTCTTATATATTTTTGTTTTGTATGTCACGCCATGCCCATCAAGACGCTCCTTTAGGTGCTCTACACCTTCCAGCGTGGAATCATTATCGCCGTAGTATTCCCTATAGTCCCCGTCCTCGGAATCACCTGCCGTGATGAACAGTTCTCTGTCATAGGAATCGTTCCTGTCAAAGTACCCATATTCATTTTTATACTCTTCATAATCGCTGACGCAGGTAAAATATGGCGTCCAGAAAGTCGGGCTTCCGATTATGTACTTCGCAAACGGCCTGTTTTCATATCGATCATAGTTGAACGCCGCAAAGTGTGTAAAAACGCCGCCCTGGGAATGACCGAACAGGGTAGATCCATCATGATCAAAACGATAGATCCCGCTCAGATAGGGCATCATATTATCGGTAATAAAATCCAGAAACTCCTTCTTATGGTCGCAAAGAATGTTTCCGCGGATCTCATTATCCCATCCGTCCGTATCATAATCAAAACCGATCGTGACCAGTATCTGCGGCTCTGCCTTTCCGTCAGCCATTGCCTCATAAAGGGCAGGCACATCAGTAAAGCGCCATACAGCGTCTGTCATGACAAGAGCAGGATAGGGTTTCTCAGCATCATAGGCCGGAGGGGTTGTAACATGTACAACAAAAACTGTGTCCAGTTCCTCATCATAAAAATGATATTCCCGGATATTCTCTTTGACAGCCTCAACCTTGTTATCGTCCATCTGCCAGTAAAAGCTGTCGGAACCGGATTTCGATCCGCTGTCATAATAATATTTTAAATATTCATTAAAAGCATCTTCCGCAATGGTTTCCGTCGCACCTGCGATCACGGCATCATAAAGGGCG
>OMRF01000320.1 GCA_900313435.1 uncultured Lachnospiraceae bacterium
AAGGAGATCTCCTGAATTGCCAACATTCGCAGACATCATAATCGATCTGAATCCAAAGAGTCTCGACAAGACCTTTCAATACTTAGTCCCCGACGAGCTCATCGAGCTTGTCTCTCCGGGAACGCAGGTCATGGTACCTTTCGGGCAGCGAAGCGTGAAAGGCATCGTGGTCTCGCTTTCCGATTCCCCCAAAATAGAAGAAGAAAAGATAAAGAGCATAACAGAGGTTCCCAAAAGAGCAAAGAAGATAATGGGAGACCTCATGATCCTTTCCGCCTGGATGAAGGAGTATTACGCCTGTACCTTAAATCAGGCCCTTCGCACCTGCCTTCCCGTTAAGGAGAAGACGAAAAGAAGGAAGGAAATTGAGCCGCCAAAAGAGGCGGAAGCTATAGAAGTCAAGGGCGAAGAGACGATCCTTACCGATGCGCAGAAGAAAGCGCTTGATACATTTTTAAGTGACTATGACGCGGGAATAAGAAAACCCTTCCTTCTCTACGGCGTGACAGGCTCCGGAAAGACCGAAGTCTACATAAAGATGATAGAGCATGTCATATCAGAGGGAAAACAGGCTATAGTCCTGATCCCCGAGATATCGCTCACCTATCAGACGCTGCGGCGCTTTTATGCCCGCCTTCAGGACAAGGTCGCCGTCATCCACTCAAAACTTTCGAAGGGGCAGCGTTCCGATTATTTTGAAAAAGCGGAAAAGGGCGAAGTCTCTGTAATGATAGGCCCGAGGAGCGCTGTATTCACGCCTTTTCCAGACACAGGTCTTATAATAATAGACGAAGAGCAGGAGACCTCTTACAAGAGTGAAATTGTCCCCAAATATCACGCGAGGGAGGTGGCACAAAAGAGGGCCGAGATCACCGGCGCAGCGCTTGTATTCGGCTCAGCCACTCCCTCCCTTGAGGTATATGAAGGGGTAAGGCGCGGAAAGAATACTCTTCTCTCGCTCCCGAACAGGGTCAACGACCGCGCCATGGCGCGTACCGTGGTAGTCGATATGAGAGCAGAACTCTCGCGCGGCAACATGAGCATGCTGTCAAAAGAACTTTCTGACGCGCTCTCAGACACCCTTCAAAAGAAAGAGCAGGCAATGCTCTTCTTAAACCGCCGGGGGCTCATGGGCTTCATAAGTTGCCGGTCCTGCGGCCATGTGATAAAATGTCCACATTGCGATGTTTCGCTGACCCTGCACAAGGATAAGAGGCTCCACTGCCATTACTGCGGTCATTCCGAAGATAATGTGGATAAATGCCCCAAGTGCGGCTCAAAATACATAGGGTCTTTCAAGCCCGGCACAGAGAAGGTCGAAGCCTTCCTTAGGAAAAAATATGAGAATGCCAGGATCCTTCGGATGGATCATGACACAACCCGCGAGAAGGACTCATACGAAAAGCTGCTTTCGGCTTTTGCGAAAGGCGAAGCAGACATCCTGATCGGGACCCAGATGATAGTGAAGGGACATGATTTCCCAAATGTCACATTAATGGGCATCCTGGCCGCCGACCTGTCCTTAAATGCCCTTGATTTCAGGAGCGCAGAGCGCACCTTTGATCTCATTACCCAGGCGGCTGGCCGCTCGGGCCGGGGAGAGAAGGAGGGAAAGGTCATAATCCAGACCTACCGCCCGGACAGCTATGCTGTCACTACAGCGGCTGCCCAGGATTACGAGGCCTTTGAAAAGGAGGAGGCAGCCTTCAGGCGGCTTATGAGCTATCCGCCCTTTGCCCACATGCTCCTTCTCCAGTTCATCGGGAATAAGAGGGAGAAGCTCCTTCCCGCAGCGGAGGCGGCTTATTCTCTTATAAAGGAAAGCGACCCCGGGCTCTTTTTGATGCAGCCGAGGGACGCCGGGATATCAAAGATAGATGATGAGTACAGGATGGCAGTGACCGCAAAGGACGGTGACAGATTAAGGCTTGAAAAGGCGGCTTCCCTTATCTCCGCCGCCATTCTTACTGAAAAGGTGTTTTCGGGGATCACGGTGTTTTTTGATTTTGATCCGGTTAGAGGATTCTGAATTAGAAAGAAGAATAATATGGCACTTAGAGAGATCAGGCTCGAGGGCGACCCCGTGCTCACAAAGGAATGCAGGAATGTGAAGGAGCTTACCGAAAGGCAGAAGGTCCTTATCGAAGACATGCTTGAGACCATGTATGACGCTGACGGAGTAGGCCTTGCGGCGCCCCAGGTGGGAGTGCTCAGGCGGATCTGCGTTGTAGATGTGGGTGATGAACACGGCCCCTACATCCTTATCAATCCAAAGATAATAGAAACAGATGGGGAGCAGACAGGGCAGGAGGGTTGCCTTTCCGTTCCCGGCAAGGCCGGCACCGTGACACGTCCCATGAAGGTGAAGGTCGAGGCTCTTGACCTTGATATGAACCTTCAGACCTATGAAGGCGAGGGACTTCTCGCCCGTGCCTTTTGCCATGAGATAGATCATCTGGACGGCCATATGTATACCGAGATAGCGGAAGGGCCTTTGTATGAGGTCAGCGCGGCAGAAGATGAAGAGGAAGAATACGAAGAAGAAGCCTCTTCAGAAGACGGTGACAATTCATGAAGGTAATATTTATGGGTACTCCGGACTTTGCGGAGAATATCCTGAAAGACCTTTCAAAGGAGCATGATATCGTCCTTTGCGTGACTCAGCCCGACAAGGAGAGCGGGAGAGGAAAGGACATCCATTATTCTCCCGTAAAGAATTGGGCCATAGAGCATGATGTTCCCGTATTCCAGCCCGAGAAGATCCGCTCGCAGGAAGCGATAGATCATCTTTCAAATATAGATGCCGATGTCATCGTGGTTGCCGCCTTCGGGCAGATCCTTCCGAAGGAGATCCTTTTTATGAAGCGCTTCGGCTCCGTGAACGTCCACGCTTCCCTTCTCCCGAAGTACCGCGGGGCTTCTCCCATACAGTGGGCGATAATGAACGGAGATGAGTTCACCGGCATCACCACAATGAAGATGGGAGAAGGTCTTGATGACGGCGACATCCTCCTTCAGGAAAAGATCAGGATCGAAGATAATGAGACCGGAGGTTCCCTTTTTGAAAAGCTGTCGCTTCTCGGGGGAACACTAATAAACGAGACCCTTTCCGGCCTTGAAAAAGGCACTGTGAAAGCCAGACCTCAGGAGCATGACAAAGCCACAAAGGTAGGCCTCATAAAAAAAGAGATGGGGCATATCGATTTCAAAAAAAGCGCGTTGGATATTGAAAGGATGATGAGGGCCTTTAATCCCTGGCCCTCCGCATGGGCGATCTTTCAAAAAAAGGTCATAAAGCTCTGGAGCGCAAAGGTTATAGGAGAGCTTCCTTATGACGCTGTAGAAGAGGCGAAGGGCCTTGAGCTTTCCCCCGGAACTATAATAAGAAGCCGAGACATCCTTTATGTGAAGACAGGCTTTTCTTATCTCATGCTGCTTTCCATACAGGTGGAGGGCAAAAAGAGAATGGCTGTAGCTGATTTCTTAAGAGGCCATGATATAAAGACAGGTGACTCCCTTGCCTGAAAAGTACGAAGGCAGGTTCATAGTCTATGACGCGCTTCTTTCCTATCTCAAGGGAGAAAGCTTTGAAAGAACCCCCATCGTAAATCTATCTATTTCCCGTTATCTTTCAACCGTATATGTGATCGAAAAGCTTTCAGGCACTCCTTTAAAGAAGCTTAAAAAGCCTGTGTTTGCGTCGCTTCTTGGCGCGCTTTCGGAGCTTCTTTTTTCAGAAGAACCAAAGGTCCATGCCATATGCGACAGCGCCGTAGATTATGTAAAAAAGAAGGGGCTTGCCGGGCTCTCAGGTTTTGTAAACGCTGTAACCCGAAGGGCAGCAAGGGAAAAGGAGCTTTTGATAAAGGAGATCAATGAGTCAGCTGA
>OMRF01000166.1 GCA_900313435.1 uncultured Lachnospiraceae bacterium
ATCTTTGGCACGTCTATTCCATAGACCGCAAAGCTCTTCCCTTTGAACTGCTCCGCCAGCAGCTTTGATACGATATCCTTGTTCTGCCAGGCGATGCTTACATTGTCCTTTTCCCCCATAAAAATCCTCCTTCTACTTTTATTTGAGAATTCAGATCTATGGATGGAAAACAAAATAAGATCAAAAGAATGAAGATAAAAAAAAGATATAGTTTTACATCACATAATAAACAATCACAAAATCTATCGGAAAAATCGGCTGAACAGCCAGGACCCATAGATCTGACTTCATCTGTAGAAAAGTAATATAGCGCTTCGATTATCAGATGTAAAGGATTTTTAACAATCTATGACTTTTTGGTTTTGGACCCCGGGGACTGTCCCGGGGGTCCATTATTTTCGGCTTCTTGCTACTCTGTGCGCAACGTTCTGCCACAGATGAGTTAACATTCCTAAGTCTCTATTTAGTGACTGCGGCAGTGTCGGAATGCGGTCATACAGAACCTCAAGCCATTCCATCTCATCACCGTAGAACTCAAGGATCTCTATGGTATAAGTGTAAAACCCACCGCCTCGTGATTTATTGATTCCCGTGATAACGCCGCTGATCTTCAAAGAAACATTTTCGCTCTTCACACCGACATCTACTGCCCGGCCAAGAGATAATGCCTCGGCATCATCAAGGAACACGGTAAGATTGTGTTCTGTCAGCATGGTCGTAATTCCCTCGTATGACTTACCATCCATACTTACGATCACCTGCTCCGCATCGAATACCTTTACCACTTCTTCATCGCTATCCCTGCCATCGATCAAAAACAGCGACATGATAAGGAAATACATATTTCGAATTATCCAGAAAAGAAGTATCAGAAAACTCACGATCTGCGTCACATCAAAGATCACCAATACTCGGATAATGCCAAGAACAGATACCGCTGTCAGGATCAGGAACGGGATCATAGACCGTATATCACGCTCCCGATTTCTACTTTGCTTTGATTTATCAGTAACTTTAAAACTGGACAGACTAATGCCAACGGACTCTTTCAGAACCGGCATGAAAAGATGCGCCATAACGCCGGTTTCATAAATACCGCTCCATTTTGTCGAAATACTGTTCTTACTGTTTACGCGAAGATTCAGATCCTGCATGATAAACATCGGCAGCCAGAATGCAATAAGTTCCAGCCAGTTACATTTGAATACCGGAATTGCAAAGGCCGCAAACAGCAGAGGCGAAAGTATGTAGATAAAGTTTTTGATCGGTGAGTACCAATAGACTACGGAACTCCAGTAGCTGACTTTCTGCGCAAGTGTCAGATTCTTTCTTCTCCAGATTTTCAGTTTTTTTGCGGTAACGATCACACCACGTGCCCAGCGGGTTCTTTGCTGGATGTGTTCTTTGAAAGTATGCGGTGTCTGACCGCTTGCAAGAGGCTCAGGAATTGACAGGCTGACATATCCGGCTGATTCGATCAATAATCCCGTTGCAAAATCCTCGGTGATGGATTCTGTATAAAACCCGCCGATATCATTTAAAGCCCGCCTCGACAAAACCGTATTTGATCCGCCGTAGATAACACTGTTGGTGGTTGTTTTTGCAGGCTCTATAACACGGTAGAAGAAGTCCTGTTCGTTTGGAGCGCGTCTTTCGGAATAAAGCGCATGCTGAAATACATCAGGATCGTAGAAACACTGCGGTGTCTGCAAAAGGCCAAGATGCAGACGTTCTTCCTCAGGCCGACTCTCCTCACGAATTTCTACATCAACAAAGTAAGGAATTGTTTTTAACAGGAAATCACTCTTGACCACCATATCAGCATCAAGAGTCACAATATAAGGAGCACTCGTCTGTGCAAGAGCATTATTAAGGTTACCGGCTTTGGCGCCCTTATTGTCCGGGCGATCAAAATAACCGACTCCCATCCTGTCTGCAAGTGAGCGTATGTTTGATCTTCTGTTATCATCGCATAACCAGATATGAACCCTGGCAGAATCCGGATATTTCAGGTGTTTACATCCATTTATCGTCTTACGCAAAAGTTCTTCCGGTTCATTATAAGTTGCAATAAATATGTCCACATCGGGCCATTTATCATCCGGAATAACAGGAAGCGGATGCTTTTTCGATCCCATAAGATTCCTGAATAAGATCAGAGACTCCACAAAGCCAAGTATTTCTACGATAAGCAGCAGTATATTTCCGGCAATTGCAACAGGCCCGGCTTCAAAAGGCACGGAATAACAGATCCTCCAGCACATATATATAAGCGTACAAAGAACACTTATGATAAGACATATTTTTCCGACTGCCTGCGATCTTCTCGTATCCTTATTTCTACCGTCCGATCTTACTATATCATCATATGTCCTGCGCTTTCCTGAACGCAGCAGTCGGTAAATGCAGCCGACCAGAAGCATAATGAAGATTATACCCGCAGAGATAAGCGCAAAAACAGTCCACGCAGACACAGCTTTTGTACCACGCTCGCCAAGAGAGTTTATGATCCACGTTTTTACATTCGCCAAGCGGCTCTTTTCAACTACCTCCGATGGAACTGCGATCAGTTTTGGATCATTACCGCGTACAGCCTCTCTTACCCAAAGACCGGAAACTGTCATATCTTGATCGCGAATGGTACTGTACGGATCAAATCCGGACTCAAAAAAAGCGGAGGATTCGTTCTTATCCGAAAGACTCCAAACAGCGTAGCTGATCTTGTGATCATTAAGAAATGTGAACCACTCCGCAGCCGAGGCAAAATCGATCGTTCCATCGCCATCTGCCTCACAGATGCCACACTCACTGATAAACACGGGAAGTCCCGAATCTATGGCAGCCTGCAGTTCATCGCGCAGGCTCTGCTTATGGCTGGCTGCATAGAAATGCAGTGAGTAGCTTACATTATCATATTCAAGGGGACGCAAAACTGCTGCCGAAAGATTCTTATCCCATTCCGGCGTACCGACAACGATCAAAGAATCCGGAATGTTTTTACGAATAACGGGAATCACCTGATGCGCGTAATCTAAAACATCCCCCCAGTCAGTACTGCCGTTTGGTTCATTACAGATCTCAAAGATCAGGTTCGGACAATCCTTATACTGCGCCGTAATCCTGTCAAAAAACTCCATGGCTTCTTCGACCTGATCATTTGGGTTGCCATACTGCAGCATATGCCAGTCTACAAGAACATACATATCGGCTTTCACAGCGGCTTCAATTCCCTTTATCATCTGTGAATAGCTCAGTTCCTTCTCATCGCTGCAGTATATATTTGCATACATTGCAAGACGGATCATATTGCAGTTCCAGTCTTTTGAAACCTGTGAAAAAAGACTTTCATTGATATAGTCCGGATACCAGGTCAGACCATGTGTGCTCACTCCGCGCAATTGCACACGCCGCCCGCTTTCATCCGCAAGCCCTGTGCCGTCAACATGCAGCCTTCCGTTAACCGAAGGTCTGGCAGTATATTCAGAACCTGCCGCCTTTACAGGTACTCCCGCAATAAGTACCGTAAAAAGCAAAATCGGCAGGAGGAATATGATCATAAGTCCGTTTTTTCTTCGAACAAACATAGCATCTTCCCTTTTACTAATGGACCCCCGGTGTTGGTGGTCCATCAATTAGTTTGCATATTTTGCTGCAGTTCCTTCTTCTTTTTTACTTCATCGGCGCGTGCAATAACTTTTTCCTTCCAATCGTCATCATCCGCCTCCAGCTGATATGCGTCAAAACCGAATTCGTTTCCGTAAGAGCAGATTACAGATTCATCGTCAACATGAAGCGAAATGTGATAGTGACTCGGAACCTTTTGGGGGAGAATTTGGGAACTGTTACGTTGCACCTCCGCAAGGTGCCTCTTGGCATTGACAATGCCGTCGAATTTCACGCCGTAGTGCCAAAATAAATTCCGGATATAAGTTTCCGAACGGAATGAAGAAGTATATACCCAGACTTCATACCCGAGTTTCTGGAGCGAATTGATCAGTTCCGGTGTTCCCTTACGAAGCCTTTCCTTGAAGATTTTAGAAAAAGGAAAGGGAAGGCTCGGTTCTGTTTTATGTGTTGAGGGATTGACAAAGAGTACTTCATCCAAGTCAAACGATACCCGCATCTTCCCCCAGTCATTTTTCTTTTTCATTCTTTATTATTCTCTTTCTTCTCGATTTCTTCGAGAATAGTAATGGCAGTTTTTGCCCATTCCTCTTCCGGACCTTTCAGCTCATATTCCTCAAATCCTCCGGTTTTTTTACCGGTTACAAGAATCATATCGTTATCAATGTGAATGGTTTCCAAATACTTGTTGGAAATCATTTTTTCCACACGCTTCGCGCTCTCAAGATCGGCTTCCTGTTTTTTACTGATACCTGTAATGATCCCGTCAACATATACGGAATATCCTTTGAAGAAGCTGCGGATATCATCTATGGAATAATATTCGTGCGCATAAACCCAGATATCATATCCTTTCTTTGAGAGATAATAAAACAGTGCCGGCGTACCGAGCCGGATGCGTTGTTTAAATTTTAAATTGCGCGGAAATCCAAGGGCTTTTTCAAGATAAGGATAATTGCCGGGACGGTATATTACTTCATCAAGATCCAATGCCACACGTTTGTCATGCTTGGAGTTTTCCAGGATTTTTTTGATATCGGATTCCGTAGCCTGATTCACGATCTTTACAGGTACCTTCTTAATTCCGACACGCATGGCTGCCGCCCATCTGTGATGACCGTTTAATATTAAATATCCTGATGGCCGCAATTTTTCCACGATCAGTGGTTCATCAAACAACTCCTGGCCTTTCTGCATGGCATCACGGAATTTCTTCTCATAATCCCCGATGATCCTATAGCTCGGCCCCACCTCATCAAATGTAAACTCATCATCTGCATTCGGATGAAGGTTGGAACATGCCACCTTTCTTACTAAAAGACGCTCCAACGCACCCGCGTGAACCGGGATGGATACACCCTTCTGTGCATTTACTTCTTTTGCAACAAATTCATCAAATTCTGTTTTAACCATGTTTCTTCCTCTCCGTGTATTTTTTTCAACCGTAGAGCATTACAAAATGCTTCAAATTATCTTTATAAACGGACGCATCCATCATCCTGAAGCCGAAGTGCTCATACATGGCGACATTTCCCTCAAGATCGGTCTCCAGGCATATCCTGCAGCCATTCTCATCTGCGAAGGAGCGTACAAGCCCCATAAGCTTCTTCCCGTATCCGGATTTCTGGCATTCCCTTTTTGTGGCAAAGAGGTACAGATACCACGTTTTCTTATCCATATGGTCCTGTCTTTTTTTCCGGGCAAAGCTTTCGTATGCTTCCTGTCTGTAAAAAGACGGCTTCAAAAGCAAGGGGTAATCTGACGGTTTCGCGACCTTTGTATACTGGATGATCCCGACCTTTCCTGTCATGGGAGGTTCTAAGAGCAT
>OMRF01000201.1 GCA_900313435.1 uncultured Lachnospiraceae bacterium
AAGGGCACTATGGTGATCGAGAGCGGCACTTACTATGGAGATTATGGCAACATGTTTGAGGCTAAGGAGGCAAAGATAGTTTTAAAGGGCGGAACTTTTGAAGTGGGAGATATGGGCCCTGCCATCGGTGTCGCAGGCGATAATGCCCCGGTCCTTAAGAATATGCTTGGAAGCGGATGCAAATATCTTCTTGCAGACCAGGACAATAAGGAGGCGACGGATGATGATTACGTTTATGTAGAAGGCGGAAAGTTCACGACCCTGAAGTCCGGCAAGGTGGTCGTACAGTCCTTTGTACAGCCGGCGGCGATGTATCGTCTGTACAATCCAAACTCAGGAGAGCATTTCTTTACCGCAAGCAAGGAAGAGGATGACTCACTTGGCTCTCTCGGGTGGAACCAGGAGGGCAATGCCTGGATTGCACCCGATATGAGCGAAACGCCGGTATACCGCCTGTATAACGACAATAATCGGGATTCGGCAGGAAATGTGAACGGCTACCACCACTATACCACCAGCGCGGCGGAGAGGGACAATCTGGTGTCCCTGGGGTGGAAGGATGAAGGCATCGGCTGGTATTCGGATGACAACGAGACTACACCGCTGTACAGGGTTTACAATCCCAATGCCAAGGGGGATCAGGAACCCGGCGGCCATCACTATACCGGTGATGCTGCGGAGAGGGATTACCTTGTCGGCCTTGGTTGGAACGACGAAGGAACCGGCTGGTACGGAATGTGATTTTGGACCCCCGGCGGGGTTAGTGCTCCATAATCATAACAGGCGTGGAAACGAGAGTTTCCGCGCCTGTTTTTTTGAGCGCATCCGGTTGCTTGTTTACAAAAAACTTTTGCAATGATAAAATAGTCGCGGTGCGTATGATAATGTTTTGCTAATGCAAGGGGGTTCGTCTTGGATTTATATGATCGTTTATTCGGTGATTCTGCAGAAGACAATACTAAAAAGAAGGAAGAACCGAAGGAGGAAGTAGTAAAAGCGGTTGAAGAAAAGGCGCCTGAGGCTCCTAAGGCTCCCGAGACGCCCGAAAATCCGAAAGAGGAGCCGCAGATCAAGTGGAACACAGATTTTCAAAATCTGGGTGAAGGAAAGGGAAGCACTATTCCTCCCACTGCTCCTTCAGAAGTCACTTCGGCGGCACCCGCACAAAAGAGTGAGAATGTAGAAAAAGCCCTCGGAAATGTCGGAGAGGCTTTAGATGAGATGGCAAAGGCAGTAAACGAACCAATTCAGGAGACTGTAGAAGCGCCGGTTGAAGAGACTGCAGAAAAACCTGCAGAAAGGCCTGTAGAAAAACCTGCAGAAATCCCTGCCGAAAAGCCTGCAGAGAAACCGGCAAATGAGATTGTGGAAAAGCCCATAGAAAAGCCCGTTTCAAAAATCGGAGAGGAGGAACAGAAAGATCTTATGAAGCCGGAAGATGGAGACGACAGACTCTTTGAACAGATCGATGCCTTCAGGGAAAAAGCCCAGCAGCTTTCCGCCATTATTCATTCAAAGCAGACAAAGGTGGCGAATCTTGAAGCGCTTGTCGGAGAGAAGGAAGAACAGAACAGATATCTTCATGATGAGGTTGATCGTCTGAAGAGTCAGTCTGACAAGCTTGTTATAGAGCTTGATTCAAGGATCAAGACAATAAGTGATGGTCTGTCAGCTGATATTGATGACCTTAAGAAACAGTTCCTCGAGAAAGCTGATACCGCGAACGCTCCGCTTATAGAGAAGGTTGATACGATGAATTCCTCCTTCTCGAATATGAAGGAGGAGGTTTTCGACAAGGTACATACCGAGAACCTTCAGGCATACAAGAATGTCCAGTCCTTCATTCAGGAGAATGACAAGAGTGAGGACAACAGGGTGAGGATCACCACCGAGGTCTACAAGCTTCGCAAGTTCCTCGGCTTCCTCATCTTCCTTGGGTTAGTGGATACGGCAGGGATCGCCGTACTGATCCTTCATATGTTTGGTTTCTTCTGATGACAGGGAATACGAAAAATGATCCTAAAGGAACGGTGTTTGTAATAGGGCACAAGAATCCTGACACCGATTCCATAAGCGCCGCAATATCCTATGCTTATCTGAAGAACAGCATTTCAAATGGCGCGTGTGTTTACGAAGCAAGAAAGGCGGGTCCGGTGAACAACGAGACCCGCTTCGTTTTGGAGCGCTTTGGTTTTTCGGAGCCTCCTACTCTTGAGGATGTCAGCACTCAGATCTCGGATCTTGATTTCAGGCACACTGAGGGCGTTTCAAGCCACATATCCCTGAAAAAAGCATGGGAGATAATGAAGACTCTTGACGTTGTGACTCTTCCCATAACACGTGAGGACGGGCGTCTTCAGGGATTGATCGGGAACAAGGATATCGCTTATTCGTACATGGATGTGTATGATAATGAGGCCTTAAGTCGCGCCAGGACCCAGTATCAGAATATCGTTGAAACGATAAACGGAATTCTCATCACCGGAAATCCCCACGGTTATTTCACAAAGGGGAAGGTCGTGGCTGCCGCGGGGCATAGGGAGACCATAAAGAATGAGGTCGAAAAGGATGACCTCGTCCTCATTGGAGACGCTTTTGAACGACAGATGGCCGCGC
>OMRF01000065.1 GCA_900313435.1 uncultured Lachnospiraceae bacterium
AGTGGTTGAGATCGACCCTGCAGCTGATATTCCCCCAGGTGCGGGCGATGAGCCCCGTCGCCTGAAGCCGGAGCCCGGACGATATTACTTTATTCTTCGCCTCATTTATATCCATTGAAAACCTCCGTAGTTCGTATGTTTCAAGTCCTTCCACATTATCGGAAATCCCTATGTTTGTCAATAAATCGTGCAATGGCGCAACCGTTATGTTATCATGTGGTCGGCGAAATGCTTGCCGGTACTCGCGGGAGTACTATAACAGGTATCATTTTGGGCTCCGGGTCCGCTGCGTATGCTGCGCATTTTGCCTCCCTTTATCATTAAGTATGTTTGTCGGATCTGATACTGGAGGAGATCATGTCTGAATATATTGAAAAACTGAAAAAGCGCTTTTCTGAGCTCTTCGGAGGCCTCGAAAACACGCGCGAATATTTTTCACCCGGCCGGGTGAACCTCATAGGCGAGCACACCGATTACAACGGCGGGCACGTCTTTCCCTGCGCCCTGACCCTCGGCACCTATGCCATTGCCAGGCGGCGTGATGATGACAAAATAATGCTCTACTCCGAAAATGTCTCAAAAGCAGGCGTCATCACGCTTTCAAAAGATAATATCGCATTAAACGGTTCTTACGGCTGGGCGGCTTATCCCATCGGCGTAGTTTGGGCCTTTGAAAAACAGGGAAAGAGCCTGGATAGCGGCTTTGAGATGGCGCTCTTCGGCGATATCCCAAATGGTTCCGGTCTTTCATCCTCAGCCTCGATCGAGGTCCTGACCGGCGCGGTTCTTCGCGATCTTTATTCCTTTGATGATGTGACAGGAGAGGATCTTGCAAAGATCGGCCAGTATTCCGAGAATAATTTCAACGGCGTGAAATGCGGTATAATGGATCAGTTCGCGGTCGCCATGGGAAAGAAGGACCACGCTATCTTCCTCGATACGGCGACCCTCAAATACGAATATGCCCCCGTCAGGCTTGAAAATGCTTCCATAGTCATTGTTAATTCCAAAGTGAAGCACTCTCTTGTGGATTCCGCCTACAATGAAAGGCGTTCCCAGTGTGCGTCTGCGCTATCTGATCTGAAGAAAGTACTTGATATCAGTACTCTTGGGGATATCGACGAAGAGACCTTCGAGAAGAACAAAGACGCGATAAAGGATCCCACAGAGCGGCGGAGGGCAAAGCATGCGGTATATGAGAACCGGCGCACCATAAGGGCCGTCAAGGCTCTTTCCGAAAACGACATAGAGCTTTTCGGAAAACTGATGGACGAGTCCCACGTCTCGCTTCGTGATGATTACGAGGTCTCCTGCGAGGAGATCGACTTCCTTGTAGACACGGCGCATGCAGTAAAAGGTGTAATAGGCTCACGGATCACGGGTGGCGGCTTCGGAGGCTGCACCGTTAATATAGTGAAGAACGAGGTTCTCGATGAATTCAGGGAAAGGATCAACCGGGATTATCTTGAAAAATTCGGAAAAGAACCCGGAATATACACGGTTTCAATAGGTGACGGAGCAGGGAGGATATAAGATGCTTTCGATCAGAAATCTTACAAAAAGGTACGGCGACAAGGTTGCTGTGGACAATCTCTCATTATCATTGGAGAGTGGAAAGATCTGCGCCTTCATAGGCAAGAACGGCGCGGGAAAGACGACTACGCTGAAATGCTGTGTCGGCATGCTCTCATTTGAACAGGGAGAGATAACGATAAACGGCATTTCAGTGAAAAATGACCCCATCGCGGTAAAGAGAAATATCGCCTATATCCCGGACAACCCGGATATCTACGAGTTCATGACGGGGATAGGTTATCTGAATTTCATAGCGGATATCTTCGGGCTTTCAAAGGAAGTAAGGGAGGAGCGCATCAGAAGGATAGCCGACACCTTTGACCTCACAGCGGATCTTGCCCAGAATGTGTCCGCTTATTCCCACGGAATGAAGCAAAAGCTCGTGATAATCTCGGCGCTCATACACGAGCCGAAGCTCCTTCTTATGGATGAGCCCTTTGTAGGTCTTGACCCCACAGCGGCCTTCCACCTGAAGGAAGAAATGCACGCATTGTGTGCAAAGGGCGGCGCGATCCTTTATTCAACCCACGTGCTCGAAGTTGCGCAGAAGCTCTGTGATTCTGTCGTTATCATTAAAGACGGGAAACTGGTGCGCACCGGCAGCATGGAAGAGGTCACAGGCGACAGCTCCCTCGAGGATGTATTCCTTGAGCTTGAGAAGCCGGATGCCGTATGAGACTGCGGGAGGTAGTTATGAAATTAAGTTTTAAAGAGGGGGAAGTGTCATGACAAAAGCGTTGTTCAAGATGCAGATGAAATCCCTCATGTCCTCAATGGCTTTTTCAAAGCGGATTCAGGGACGGACTACGAGTCCCGCGGCAGGCGTTGCGTTATATATTTTTATAATGGGGGCAATAGCAGCTGTTATTTATTTCGCCATAAGGATGGCGCTTGCGTCGACGATGGCACCGCTCCTTTTAACGGATTACGGGTGGATATACTTTGCCATGAACGCGATCGTCGGTGCTGTCATAGGTTTTATCACCTGCGTTTTTCTTGCCGACAATATGATATTTCGCCCCAAAGATAATGACATCCTGCTGCCGCTGCCGATTCAGCCCTCAAAGATAGTAATGGTGCGGATGACAATACTTGCCTTCAGGGTACTTTTCTTTACAGCCATTGGATTCGTGCCTTCGATCGACATCTATATCTGCACAATGGGCTTTGATCCGTTGACCTTTTTATTCCAGATACTGACACTGCTCTCTATCGCTTTCTTTACGGTGTCAATCTGCCTCATTGTGGGCTTCATTACATCAAAGATAAGCTCCAAGATTGGTGCCGGGACGGGAAAGACAACCATTACAGTCATAATCTCCTTTGCTCTGATGATCGTCTACATGCTCGCCGTTACGAAGCTTCAGGATCTGATCACTTACATTATCACTCACGGTCAGGATCTGGGCGAAGATTTAATGAGATATCTTTATCCCTTCTATCTCATGGGCAGAGGCTGCCTCGGAGATCCCGCCTCCCTGCTCATCATCCTTCTGGTCACGGCGGCTGTTTTCCTGTTGATCTGGTTCATCGTTCAGCGGAATTTCTTCTCCATCGCGACTGCGACGGGGCATGTGAAGAGAAAGATCTACCACGGTGGCGGGATGGTTGCCCGGAGCGCTTCCTCCACACTCTATAGAAAGGAGCTGAAGCGGCTTTCAAGCAGTGCCGTATATATAATGAACTCCTGCGCGAACATTTTGTTCACGATAATAGTCGGGGTAATCCTCCTTGTGAAAAAGGATGCGATCTATACAGTCTTTGGGAGGGTTTCGCCTGTAACCCAAAGCGCTCTCTTTGTCATGATCGCGGCCTTTCTCTGCTTAATGACGGCCATGGGGATCATGACCGCTTCCTCCGTATCCCTTGAAGGGAGCAGCCTCTGGATATTAAAGACTCTTCCCGTAAGCAGCAAGAGTATATTAAAGGCAAAGCTCAAGCTTCAGTTATCGGTATACATCCTGCCGCTGTTATTCATATCCTTTGTTATGGTTTATGTCTTCAGGCCAAGTATACTGGACGCTGTGTTATTGTTCGTTCTGATCCTTCTCTGCGAAGTGTTTATTGCCGAGGTCGGTCTGATCGAAAACCTGAAAAGACCGCGCTTTGACTGGAAGAATGAGGCCATTGTAATAAAGCAGAGCGCCGCCGTGGGCTTTTCCATGCTGATCAGCGGCGTCGTTCCGGTAGCGATCTTCGTGCCCTATGTAGTCTTCATGTCAGGGCTTTTCAATGGCGGCCTTGTCATCATAACGGGTTCCGTATATTTCATCATTGCGATCGCAATATACCTGGTCCTGGACATACTGCTGTACTACTGGATCATGACGAAGGGGGTTAGGAAGTTTGACGAGATGTAGGCTCCGCTTTCAGATAGTTTCTTTTGGACCCCCGGGACAGTCCCGGGGGTCCATTATTGATGAAGTGCAAAAAGCTGTAGGATTGCTGAGTGAGATCAAAAAAATTGTCGACGAACAGAGACGGATCTGGATGAAAAATGGTGAACCTCGAAGACTGATGTTTGTACTGACGGGATCAAACCAATTCGAACTGCAGGAAAGAATATCAGAGTCTCTTGCCGGGAGAACCGCGGTCATCAACATGTCGGGCTTTACACAGACTGAGAAGCAGGGTATATGCGGCTCTTTGTTTGATATGAATCTACAGGAGCTGCTCAAAAAACAACACGACCACAAGGATTTTTATAGAAGCAGCCGAGCGGTATTTGAAGATATTTTTCAGGGAGGGATGCCGGATGTATGTACCGGAGAATCGAAGCGGGATATTTATTATAAATCATATATAGATACATATATTGAAAAAGAT